>JAUYMZ010000056.1 GCA_030699355.1 Bacteroidota bacterium
TTTTGGGAAACTAAATATCTAAAATTACGAGAGTCTCCTATTAAAAGTTCCTCTTCTTGACCAATGTTTGGGCGTGTAATTAACCGTTCTGTTTCCTTAATTATCTCTTTGGTAATTTTCTTAGCTATAAACAGACTTACATTTTCTCGATGATAATCAAAAATTTTCTTGAGCTCATTTTTTGAAAAATCAGTCCAAACAACCTCTAACTCCATTTTTCTATTTCAGACAAAAGTACTTTACCACTTGTTATCTTTCCGTTTTTAGAATCTTCAGTGGATTTCTCAATTCTGCAAATAAATTCTGACACAGAAAAATGTTTGATTTCAGATGTATTTTGAGTTTCTTCATGCAACAACATTTCTAAATGAGAAATTGATTTCTCGTTTTCTAGTTCTAGAAAATTTCTAATGAAATTAATTTTTCGAGTTTGCAAATCCATTGTGATTATTTTTGTTTTTCAAATTTAAATAATTAAACTGAATCAATCAATGTTTAAAGAAACTATAATTATTATCTAGGAAAAAGCATGAAATTCTTCACCATAGAAATCAGAAAAATAAAGTAAACACATATTTTCAAAGGCAATGAGAATTCATCATTCCCACCTGCGCTAAAGCTTCGGCGGGCATAATTCATAATTCATACCTCATAATTCATAATTCATAATTCAAAATTGGTCTTCAAACAAAACTCCTTTCATTCATATTTTCTGCTTGGGTGAGCTGAAGCCCACCTCTACTGATTTTTTTTTGCCTTCATTTGTGCTTTTTTTTGGCCTTTTTTTATAGTGGACTGAAGTCCACGGCTCCGCCTTAAATTGTGCTTCATTCGTAATTCCCTTCTTCGCTAAAGCTTCGGCGGGCGTGGCGTAATTCGTAATTCATCATTCCCTCCTACGCTAAAGCTTCGGCGGGTTAGACGTAATTCGTAATTTTTAATTCGTAATTCTTCCCTAGATTGCAGCATGAATTTGCCAGAAGAAAAATTGGCCTACGAGGCATTGGTTGCTGAGCTTAAACTGCACAATTACAGGTATTATGTATTGTCGCAACCGAGTATATCAGATTACGATTTTGATCAATTATTAAAACAATGTGAGGCCATAGAAAAGCTGCATCCAGAATGGGTTCAGCCCGATTCTCCTACCCAAGTGGTGGGTGGCGAGGTGACCAAAAACTTTGAGCAGGTTAAGCATAGCTACCCCATGATGAGCTTGGGAAACACTTATTCTGCCGAGGAATTGCAGGAATTTGATCAGCGGGTGCGTAAGGCCATTGGCGATGATTTTACCTATGTGTGTGAGTTAAAATTTGATGGTTTGGCCATTAGTATAAGCTACGAAAATGGCAAAATGATAAGGGCAGTAACGCGCGGTGATGGCGTGCAAGGCGATGATGTAACGGCCAATGTTAAAACCATACGAAGCATTCCGCAGCAATTGCATGGAAATTTCCCCGCAAGTTTTGATATACGCGGCGAGATTTTTATGCATAAAAAAACCTTTGAACGACTCAACAATAATCTAAAAAATGAGCTGATAGAACAAGGTGTAGATGAAGATAAAATTGCCGAAAGATTGTATAAAAACCCACGTAATTTTGCTTCGGGTAGTTTAAAAATGCAGGATAGCAAAGAAGTGGCCAAGCGTTCCTTGGATGCCTTTTTATACTTTGTATATACCAAGGAAAATATTTGCGAAACACATGCCGAGAGTCTTAAACTAGCAGAATCGTGGGGCTTTCAGGTAAGCGATCATTACCAAGAATGCGCTAGTTTGGAAGATGTTTTAGCCTTTATAAAAAAATTCGATACCGAGCGCCATCACTTAAGTTACGAAATTGATGGGGTTGTTATCAAAGTAAATCAATACAAACACCAGGAAGATTTGGGCTTTACAGCTAAAATCCCGAAGTGGGCTATATCCTTTAAATACAAGGCAGAATCTGCCCTAAGTCAACTTTTATCTGTAAGCTACCAAGTGGGCAGAACGGGCGCCATTACTCCTGTTGCCAACCTTAAACCCGTGCAATTGGCAGGCACAACAGTTAAGCGCGCTAGCTTGTATAATGCCGATGAAATTGCACGATTAGATTTACATGAATTGGATTGGGTACATGTAGAAAAAGGCGGCGAAATTATCCCTAAAATTACTTCGGTAAACACCGAAAAACGCGATTTATTTGCGCAGAAAATTAACTACATTCAAGCTTGTCCGGAATGTGGCACAGAGCTCATTCGCAAAGAAGGTGAGGCCATTCATTATTGTCCAAACGACAGTCATTGCAAGCCACAGCTCATTGGCAGATTAGAGCATTTTGTAAGCCGCAAAGCCATGAATATAGATGGCTTGGGTGCAGAAACCGTAGCCGCTTTATTTCAAAAAAATTTGGTTCGAACCTATGCCGATTTATACGCCTTAACTTTTGAGCAGTTAAATGGCTTAAGCTTTGAGCTGGAAGAGGATGAAACGGGTAAAATAAAAAAGCGTTCCATTAAAGATAAAAGTGCCGAAAACATAATTAATGGCATTGCTGCCTCTAAATCGGTGCCTTTTGAACGGGTACTATTTGCCTTGGGCATTCGGATGGTGGGTGAAACGGTTGCCAAAAAATTGGCTCAGCATTTTGAAACCATAGAAAACTTGATGGATGCAAGCGCCGAACAAATGTTTGCAGTGCACGAAATTGGCGAAAAAATTGCGGAAAATGTACTGCGCTTTTTCAGTGATGCCGACAATAGAATGGTAGTTTTAAAACTCAAAGAACAAGGCCTGTACCTACACATGCAATACGACCCAAGCATCATTAGAAGTG
>JAUYMZ010000057.1 GCA_030699355.1 Bacteroidota bacterium
TACTTTCACTATTAAGTATACTATTTTTAAACACACAAGCACAAGATACCAGCTATAGCAGACCCAGTTGGTATATTGGCTTGGCGGGCGGAGCCAACTTCAATTTTTACGAAGGTTCTACCCAAGAGTTAAACGCAGAATTTACTGCGCCAACCGCCTTTCACAAAGGAAAAGGCGTAGGTTTATATATTGCCCCTTTGGTAGAATTTAGAAACCCAAACAACAGGTTTGGTTTCATATTACAAGCTGGTTACGACAATAGAAAAGGGAAATTTGACCAAGTAATTTCGCCATGTAATTGTCCGGCAAATTTAAACACCAATTTAACTTACGTTACGTTTGAACCTAGTTTAAGATTTGCTCCGTTTAAATCGAACTTTTATTTATATGGTGGACCAAGGTTTGCGTTTGTATTCGACCAAAGTTTTACCTTTGAGCAAGGCATCAATCCTGAGTTTCCCGAGCAAGTTGCCAATGCCCCTGTAAAGGGAGATTTTAGCAAAATCAACGAAGCTTTAATTTCGGTTCAAATTGGAGCTGGGTATGATATTCATTTGTCGCCAGTTAACAAGAAAACACAGTTTGTATTATCACCATTTGTGTCGTTTCATCCCTATATTTGGCAAGACCCTAGGTCGGTAGAAACCTGGAACATTACCACTGTAAGGGTTGGAGCTGCTATTAAATTGGGTTCAAGCAAAAAGAATAAAAATGCCGCTGATAAAGGGGCAGATAAAGAGCCTGAAGAAAAGCAAGCGGTAGCGGCAAACAGCACTAATTTCCAAATAAACTCACCTAAAAATATTCCGGTTGAGCGCCAAGTAAGAGAAACCTTCCCTATTCGCAACTATGTGTTTTTTGATTTAGGTTCGACCCTAATTCCTGAACGCTACGTATTGCTTACCAAAGACTCTGTGAGGTCGTTTAAAGAAGACCAAGTAGAACTTTATACACCTAAAAATCTTAGCGGAAGAGCCGAAAGACAAATGGTGGTATATTATAACATCTTAAATATCTTGGGAGATAGGATGATTAAAAATCCAAGTGCTACGATTACCCTTGTTGGCTCATCGGAAGAAGGCGCTGCTGATGGAAAAATAATGGCTGAATCTGTTAAAAACTATCTTACTTCTGTTTGGGGAATTTCATCTGAAAGAATTAAAACGGAAGGTAATGATAAACCAAAATTACCCTCACAACAAAGTGCTACTTCTCCAGAATCAGTTTTATTAAAAGAAGGCGATAGAAGGGTTTCGATTGAAAGCAGCTCTCCAGCTTTGTTGATGGAATTTAGCAGTGGTCCAACCGCTCCTTTAAAACCAATAGAAATTAAAGAAACACAAAAAGCACCTATAGAAAGTTATGTTACTTTTAACAATGCCGGTGCCGAGAAAAACTTAAAATCGTGGTCATTAGAAATTAAAGACAAAGACGGAAAAATCCAGAACTTTGGTCCGTATACCAAAGATGTTGTATTGATGCCAGGACAAAACATTTTGGGCAACAATCCAAAAGGCGACTATACTGTTACCATGATTGGGATTAAGCCAGATGGAAAAACAGAAAAGAAAGAAAGTAAAATTTCATTGGTATTATGGAAACCACCTGTAACAGAAGAAGTAATGCGTTTTAGTGTAATTTATGAATTTAACGAATCGAACGCCATTGCCCAATACGAGAAATATTTAAAAGAAGTGGTGATTAATAAAATTCCAAAAGGAGGAGCCGTAATTATACACGGACATACAGATGCCATTGGTGATGCAGCCTATAATGAGAAACTATCGTGGGCTAGGGCCAATGATGTAAAATCTATTATGGAAAGCGGCTTAATGAGCCAAGGTAGAAG
>JAUYMZ010000061.1 GCA_030699355.1 Bacteroidota bacterium
ACTTCTTCAATTACAGATACCCTATTGCTTGTTGGAAATAGTTGTGTTTCCAATTTCACTAAAACCTTTAACGGATTAACAGTTACTTTAAACAATACATCTTTAAATGGCAATAGTACTACTTCTGGTTTGTCTTATAATTGGAGTTTTAGCGAAGGGGCAAGTACTACTGTTAAAAATCCTGTGAAGACTTTTACTTCAAGTGGAGTTAAATTTATTTATCTTCAAATTTATGACAGCATCACAAATTGTACCTCTATAAAAAAAGATTCCTTTTATTTAGGACTATGTCAAGCCTCTTTTTCTAAAACTATTACCGGTCTAATTGTTAATTTAAACAATACCTCCATAAATGGCAATGGAAACACGGCTGGTCTAGCATATAATTGGAGTTTTAGCGAAGGGGCAAATTCTTCTATAAAAAATCCTGTTAAAACGTTTACTTCCTATGGAATCAAATTTATCCATCTTCAAATTTTCGATAGTATTACCAATTGTACTTCAACTAAAACAGATTCATTTAATTTAGTTGCTGGTCCACCCTGCAATGCATCATTTGTTATTGAACCCTACAGTTCGCATTCTGTTAATTTTCGTAATACTTCCACTTGTTCTTTTATACATACACAATTTTATTGGAGTTTTTCAGACAATACCACCTCCACAGCTGTAGATGCAAATAAGACGTTTTCTTCTTATGGAATGAAGATTGCACAATTAACTTTATATGATTCTTCTACCTCATGTAGCTCAACTTTTAGAGATACCGTGTACCTAAATCCAGGAAATTGTAACTCGCGTTTTTATGCATCAATTAGTGGTTTAACGGTGAATTTCTCTAATGGTTTTAACCCAAGTACTGTAAATTATTATTGGAGTTTTGGGGATGGAACATACTCCACTCAAGCTAACCCAATAAAAACCTATGCAAGTGCCGGATCTAAATATGTTCGACTTACAGTATCAGATACTTTAAGTACTTGTTACAGTGTTTATGATTCTACCATTGTGGTTTCTAATCCAACATCTTGTAATGCTTCATTTTCTTAT
>JAUYMZ010000062.1 GCA_030699355.1 Bacteroidota bacterium
TAAACGATACGAATTAAGCAATCATTTAGGCAATGTTTTAACGGTAATAACGGATAAATGCATATTATCCTGCATTGGCGATACGGTTTCTGCTAAAACAGCCGATATAGTTTCTGCTACGGATTATTCTCCGTTTGGTGCTCCGTTGGCGGGGAGGGTGTTTTCTTCGAGCGTGTTTAGGTATGGCTTCAATGGAAAGGAAAATGATAATGAAGTAAAAGGTGATGGCGGTCAACAAGATTATGGTTTTAGAATTTATGACCCACGAAAAGCTAGATTTTTGAGTGTTGATCCGTTGACAACCTCTTATCCTTGGTACACCCCATATCAATTTGCAGGCAATATGCCAATATGGGCAATTGACTTAGATGGATTAGAAGAGGCTTTTGCAACAGATTATTGTGATGAAAAAACTGGTATTTATAAAAGAATTTATGTATTAAATCCATCAGCTAAAACAAAAGATTTGGGGGTGATTCAATTCAAATATTGTGATGGCAATTCAAAGAACGTTTAGCTGTTTCAAAAATGGAAATTTTGACATTAAAAAGTCTCAATGAAAGCGCAAAAAATCCGCAAATTAAAGGTTCATTTGTTACTCAAAATCTTGATGCTCCGACGCAATTAGATATTCCAAATCCACCAACTAAGCTTAATATTCCAAGAAATATTTCGCCAATTAGAACCCCTTCCAGAATTTCACCAGACAAAACCATAAACAGGGCTGTAGTTTGGACTTATGATGCATTTAAGCAAACTGGTGAAAAAGGATTAATGAGTGGGGAGTTTGTGAAAAATATTGAAAGTATTACAAAGCAAGGAGGAACAATATCAGGATTTACTATACAAGTTGAGAATCCAAATAACTATATGAATAATTTATTAAAATTGACACTAATGAACAAATTTAATTTAACAAAAGATCAGGTCACAATTGAAACTTTAAGCACCCAAATACCAGGGAGTATCGGTGGAACAATGCCTGATCCTGATTTCCAAATAAATATTTCATACAATATAAAGGAGAGGAATTAATGAAACTAAATGATTGTTTTTTTGATTGGGTAAGATGTTTAAAGATTTGTTGCATTTTTTTCTTTTTAACTATGACAATAAATTGTAACAAAAAAGTAACCAGATATTGGGAAAATGGTAGAAAGAAATCTGTAGTTTATTTATCGAAAGATGGACGACATGCAAATGGGAAAAGTAAATATTATTATAGAAATGGTAAAATAATGAGATCTGAGTTCTTGCATATGGATACTTTGAAAGGTGAAATAAAAGAGTGGGATAGTTTAGGGGTGTTATTGTACACTAAAAAGGTGTTAGAAATTGATAAAATTGAAATGCAAATTGAAGAGGGGTTGAGCATTACTTACTTAATGCCATATCTTGAAGTAAAGAAATTAAAAAATGGGAATAAATTAGAGCATAAAGGTTTTGAAAGATATGGAAAGAAACAAGGAACTTGGGAATGGTAGCGTCTCATTAAGTGTGTAAACTCAAAAAGTTGTTCTGGAAATTTTTTCGACCCCGTTAAGGAAAAGGTCGGAAAAAATTTACGGAAACAACTTTTTGTATAACTTTATGCACTTAAAAAATGAAAACAGAAGA
>JAUYMZ010000064.1 GCA_030699355.1 Bacteroidota bacterium
TTGCAAGCGAAAGGTTTGGTTGCTTATTTCGTAGGTATTCTTGTTCACCGCTGCTTGTAGGCTATTTTGCTGGGCAAGTTGAATGGCCTTGGGTAGCGTAATTAATTGCTGACACCATACAAAATTAAAATTACACCAAACACAAATAAAAAAAACTATACACCTCACCTTATGGAGTATCTTTTTTTACCAACTCTTGCATGCCATAATATTCAATAGCTTTTTGCTTTAATGGGTTGGTGCTCCATTCTTCCCATTCGGCAGTATAGGGATTATAACCACACTTTAAGGGTTTGCTGTAAACATCTTCAGGGTTTTCTATGTAGGCTCTACAATCTGTGCATATATATCTAAACTCGCAATCTTTGCAAACAGCAATTTGGTCTTTGTTAATATACCACATATCCTTAAAGCCCGGCTTTTCAATGGCCTCGGCCAAAGTAGTATCTTTTATATTACCAAAGCTTTTAGCCATGCTAGGGCAGTTCTTTATTTCACCATTTACATCTATGCTAATTTTACGGTTGAGACAGGTGTTATGCTTTTGGGCTTCGGTGAAGAGTTTGATGTTTGTGTTAAAATAATTCCAGTGAATTTGGCCGCAGTGATAATTGCTTTCAATTTGATCAAATATCTTAAATATGCTTCCAGATAATTTAGTTTCTAACTGAATAATTTCAAATTTAGGAGAGGAATGAAAAATAATTGATCTTAAACGTAAATGACTTTTAGTTAAATAAATAATATCTTTTAACTTGAAACTATTATTCCATTTATTTATAATTTCTATATTCTTGATTTTTGATGCTTTTATCATCAATAGACATTCGGTCCAGAAAAAAATAGATTTATCAGTGTATGAAACTATTTGAATATCTCTACAGTTCAATTTTTCTAATTGATTGAACAAATTAAAAAAATCATGTGATGAAAACTCATTCAACTCAATAATAACATTTGTAATCAAGGATGGCATGTCCCAATCTAAATTAAGTAATGGAAATAATTCAACCTCATCCTTGTCGCACAAAAAAATAAATTCACTTTTTTCAAGAAAATCAACATATTTATCAATAGTTTCTGCTTCATTATTATCAAAATTAGATTTTATAAATTCCAAAGTCATCCCATCATATTTTAATAAAATTTCATATAAATCATTGGGAATAAATTTATATTCATTCCTTTGAACATCACAAATTAAGCTTCTTTTCGTCCCTTTTACTAAAAGACAACATGCAAATAATTTAAGGTGTTTATTTGGATTTTGGGTGTGCATTTGGAATATTTATAATTTTTGAAATTGGTTTATAGAATTTATATATTTTTATGTTGTTAGCATTATAGAATGTACTTGATTCTGTTTTCTCATCCCCTTCATTTGACATATTAATTTTCCAAAATCTAGCGTGATATGGCAGTAAATTGTATCTTAATTTAAGCTGCTTTTTTATACTCTTTAAATTCATTTTATTTTAAAATTTTAGCAATCTCACGTTCCAAAAAGTAATTACATGGATATGAAACTTGTTGAAATTGGCCAACAGGATTAATTTCTAAAAAAACATAATTTTTTTTCTCATCGTAAATTATATCAATACTACCACTATTCATATTTATTGAAGCCATAATTGATTTAATCATGAGGGTTGTATCAATAGGTAATTTTATAGGTACTATTCTATTGGGTTTATCAATATTATAGTTTCTAAAATCAACAATTGTTTTTTCATCATTTTGAGAAAATATAGCAGATGCAAAAATTAAATCATGCAAAAAAAACACTCTAATTTCGAATCTTTTATTGATCATTTCCTGAAATAAGGAATAATGGTAGCGTCTCATTAAGTGTGTAAACTCAAAAAGTTGTTCTGGAAATTTTTTCGACCCCGTTAAGGAAAAGGTCGGAAAAAATTTACGGAAACAACTTTTTGTATAACTTTATGCACTTAAAAAATGAAAACAGAAGA
>JAUYMZ010000066.1 GCA_030699355.1 Bacteroidota bacterium
ATTTTTTAGGTTCGTACCGAGTAAGTGAATTGGTTAGTAATGAAATTAATTTAGAGTCGTATATCTCCTTTTTAGCCACTACAACATTTGCTTGTGGGCTAATTTTTGAGATGCCGATGTTGGTGTATTTTTTGGCAAAAATTGGCATTTTATCAAGCGGAATTATGCGAAAATATCGCAGGTATGCCCTCATCATTATTCTTATTTTATCTGGAATTCTAACACCATCTCCAGATATGGCCAGCCAAATTATGATGGCCTTACCACTTTATGGTTTATTTGAGATTAGTATTTTGGTAGCCAAAAAGGTAGAGGATAATAAAAAAGCATAAAATGCTTGTTTGGTTCTAAAATAATTAAATATATTCGTACATAAATTTAATATAAATATGAAAGCAATAAAATTTTCAGCCATTGCATTAGTGGCTATTACCATGAGCTTAAGTGCTTGTAAAAAAGACGAAACTACCACAGAAACTCCTAAAGTAGCTGGAAGTACTTTATTAGTTGGAAAAGATTGGAAAACAACTGCCTTTACCAGAACAAGTCCAGGTGGCACTATAGATGTTTTTGCAATCTCTCCTGCCTGTGAAAAAGATGATTTGGTAGAATATTTAGCGAATGGAACATCAACTGAAAAAGCGGGTGCCACAAAATGCGACCCAGCTGACCCAGACACCCAACCTGGAGCTTTTTGGGCTTTGTTAGAAAACGATACTAAGTTTAGAATGATTTATGGTGATACCATTTTAGCTAATGTAGTTGAATTAACAGCAAATACCTTCAGAATTAGAATAGTTGAAGATGATAATGGTATTACCAATACTACCAATATTACCATGGTAAAAAACTAATTATAATCAAAATATATTTCATTAAAAGCCATCCAAATGTTGGGTGGCTTTTTTTATTTACTGTTACACCCTAATTTTGAAACATGAAAATAGCAATAGGTTGCGATCACGCAGGATTTGAATACAAAGAGGCCATTAAGGCAACGCTTTTGGCGCAAGGACATGAGATTTCTGATGCAGGTACCCACAGTTTAGATTCTATGGATTACCCAGATACAGCGCATCCTGTAGCCAACCAAGTAGAAGAAGGCAATGCCCAATTGGGAATTTTAATTTGCGGTAGTGCCAATGGTGTGGCCATGGCCGCCAATAAACATCAGGGAATTAGAGCGGCTATTTGCTGGCAAAACGAATTAAGTGTATTGGCTCGCACCCATAATGATGCCAATATTGTTTGCTTGCCTGCCCGTTTTATAAACTTAGACTTGGCGCAACAAATTGTACAATCGTTTATTAGCACCGAGTTTGAAGGTGGCCGACATGCCAATAGGGTGAATAAAATTGCCTGCTGCTAAGTGAATATGCCGCCACTAATTAAGGGAATTGAAGAAGGACAAATTAGGTCGCTCGCAAGATTTATTTCTTGGGTAGAAAATGAGGTGCCAGGCTATGAGCAAATATTGGCTCAACTGCATTTTCATTCCACACCCATTGTGGGTATTACAGGTCCGCCAGGTGCTGGCAAAAGCACCCTCATCAACGCACTTGTAGGCTCCTTGCTGAACCAAAACTTGCGGGTAGCCATTGTTGCGGTTGATCCCAGTTCTCCCTTTAACAAGGGTGCCTTAATGGGCGATAGGTTGCGCATGAGTGAACACTATTTGCACCCCAATCTGTTTATTCGCAGCATGGCCAGCAGAGGCAGTTTGGGCGGATTAGCCCCTAAAATTTTTGAGGTTTGCGATGTGCTAAGGGCAGCTAATTTTGATTATATAATCATCGAAACCGTTGGTGTTGGGCAAAGTGAAGTGGAGATTGCAGCCTTGGCAGATACCACCGTATTGGTGCTAGTGCCAGAGGCAGGCGACGATATACAAACCATAAAAAGTGGAGTAATGGAAATTGCCGATATCTTTGTGCTAAACAAATCGGATAGGGAAGGTGCTGCTATTTTTGAGAAAAATTTAAGCTCTTTGGCCCATCACTATGCCAGCGAAGATTGGGAAAATCCAGTTGTGAAAACAGTAGCCCCTCAACAAATTGGATTAGACCAATTGCTTAAACAAATAAATTTGCACAGGCAATTAACGCATAAAGGCGAAAAGAAGATTTTACTCCTCACTCAAAAAGCTATGATGCTTATTAAAGCACTGCGAACCAAAGATATTTCTTTGCCGCACTTAGCAAGCGAGTTGGCCTTGGTAGCAAACAATTCCGATTTTAATTTGTATCGTTTTATAGAGAAGTACAAATTAGATTAACCTACTACTCGCTATTACATCCGTATGAATATTGCCATTATCTCCGGTTCGGCTCGAACCAATAATAATACTTTGCGAGTAGCTAAAGCCATTGCCCGCTTAACTCAAAACAATCACCAGGTGGAAGTTGTCGATTTTCAATCGTATGATATTCCCCTCATTGCTCAAGGTGGCTTAAGCCCTGAACGCTTAAGTGCTTTTCAGCAACATTTGGTTCAGGCCATGGAAAAAGCACAGCTCATTATTATTATCTCGCCAGAATATAACTGGAGCACCACACCCGAAATATTAAATATGTTGCACCTATTGCCTACCCAGCCATTTATGCATTTATTTGATAACAAAGTATTTTCTTTTGTTGGTGTTTCAACGGGCAAAGGCGGGAAAGCACCTGCTTTGCACTTAATGCAAATTTTAAATAAGGTGCTAAGCTTTGCCAACTTAGAATCTATTGTAGCGGCCAAAATTTTTGAATCGCATTATACCAAAGAAACACTCGATGTGGAAGGTAATAGCCTCGGAAATCAATTATACGACAACGGTTTACAAGGTTATATTGATTACACCTTACAAGTTACTAAACGTTGGTTTAAATAAAATGGATTGCCTGTAAATTTAAGAATATTAAGGTTTAGCTAAGTTGAAATCTTCTACCCTGATGCCAGCTGCGTAAATGGGTGAAAGTGTATCTTCACGCATGTTTTGTTCCAATTCTATTTTGTATACGCCTTTTTGGTTAAAGCGTTTTTGCGTGTAAATTGGAATCTGGAAATCGAAAATATCGCCCAAGCCTTTTCCTAGCCAATTACCTCTATCATCTAATAAAGTAAGCTCTTTGCGCTCTTTGGTAGTTTGTAAGTTTGGATTGGTTTGATGTACCATCACAAAAAAATTGCTGTATTTGTAATCGCTCCCCACCCGCAGGTTTACATATACGTTGTAAGTTTTGTTGGTATCGGTAATGTTTACATCAAAATTTAACTTGTTTTTGTAGTACCAAGCTTGGTTGGGTATGCTCGTATTTTCATCTAGGAGCCTTGCTTCATCGCAAGATGAAAGCAGGGTGCTCAAGATAAAAATACTTAATGCCAAAATACTATTGCTACGCACATTCATCAACTACTTCGGATTTTGGTTGGGGTTGTTTGGTTTTTGTTGGTTCGGATTTCGGTTGGGCCTATTGTTTGGATGCGGCCTTTTGTTGGGCCTGTTTCCATTGCCAGCAGGTTTAGCCGCATGGGCATCGGCAGTTTGCGTATTTACTGGTTTATTGGGGTTTGGCCTAGGTGCAGTACCTTGATTGGCATTGCCACGTGCTTTATTTTTGTTGCGGTTGTTGGCATTACGGCGACGGTCTTTGTCATCTAACCTTGTTAAACTGCCAATGCCCATATCGTTTTTAAACTCTAATTCTACCTTTTCTGGTTTTAAAGATTTCTTTTCCTGAATTTCTAAAATAGGGAATTCACCTTTTTTATTTAATTCTTGGTAGCTGCGCACTTGCGATACAGGTAAGCTAAGCCATTCGCCACCCAATTCTGTTTGCGGAGCAAACCACATAAGTCGTTTTAAAATATCTGTTTTCACAGATTTATACACTTTATTTTCGGCAAAAGTGAGGGTTACATAATTCTCTTGCGGAAACTCCTTAATGGCTTCCATGTATGATTCTAGCTCAAAGTTTAAGCAACATTTGAGTTTGCCACATTGTCCGTTTAGCTTAAGCGGATTGAGGGATAAATTTTGGTAGCGTGCAGCATGGTTGCTTACAAGTTTAAAATCTGTAAGCCAAGTACTGCAGCAAAGTTCTCTGCCGCACGAGCCAATAGCACCCAATCTACCTGCTTCTTGGCGGTACCCAATTTGGCGCATTTCTATGCGTACCTTGAAACTTTCAGCCAATCTTTTTATCAATTCCCTGAAATCTACCCGCTCTTCTGCGGTATAAAAAAAGGTAGCTTTGCGCCTATCACCTTGGTATTCTACATCACTTAATTTCATGCTTAAACCAAGTTCCATGGCAATGCTGCGCGCTTTGTACATGGTTGGCACTTCTAACGCTTGGTTTTCTTTGTATTTGGCAATATCCGCCTCGGTGGCTTTGCGTAAAATTTTACGAAAATCGGTATCGTGTTCAGACCTATTGTATTTCTTTAATTGCAGTTTTACCAATTCTCCTTTTAGGCTTACTTTGCCAATATCGTAGCCATTTTCTGCTTCTACCACCACATATTCGTTGGTAAAAAAATCTACAAATGAGCTTTTATAAAACTCCTTGCGGGTGCCTTTAAACCTTACTTCTACAATATCAAAAGGTTTCATATGCGGTGGCAAATCCATTTCTGCCAACCAATCAAAGGTATTTAATTTATTACAACCACCGCTGCTACAGCCACCGCTGCTGCAACCACCACTACTACATCCACCAGATCCACAACCCATATATTTATTTTCTTATAATAGTTAAACCATACATTATACCCCAAATAGGCATAATTAAATTAG
>JAUYMZ010000067.1 GCA_030699355.1 Bacteroidota bacterium
TGAATTTGCCGTCTCCATTTAACCCAACAAGCATCACAAATGTGTTGTTCTTAGCCCATAAGGCTAAAGCACTAGGTGCACTTCCATATCTAATACCGTTATCGAGTGGTCTGGGTAGCATGGCATGGTTGTATACGAGTTGGTAGGCTTTAAAAACGGGGCCATGATTTAAATTTACAGAGTCATATTCTTGTTTAATTCTAAATCTAATGTTTTGTATTGTTTGAGTGAATGTTTTTCCATTATACCTATCAAACATAGTGTAAGGATGTCCATATGTACCGCCAACCCAATGTCGCTTTCGATTAAATTCTTCTTTATTTGTGCCTGGTTGGGCCGATAATCGTAAATTTGTAAATAAAATCGAAATAAATATTATTGAAAGAATTACTATATTTTTCATATTATGACTAAATTATTTTGTAATTAAGAATTCTAAACCTTTGGATTTGTCTAGAATATAAAAAATACCGTACTTTTTATTTATGTAGCCTTCAATATTTTCTGAAGGATTATCTGTTTTTACACTAATTATAAATTCAAAAATGTTATTGTTAATTTGAATTAATTCTTTGTAGTTTGGATGCAACATATTGCCAATTACTTGATCACCAAATGTAAAGTTGTAATTATTAAAAACAATTTTTAACATATCAGTATTACCATTGTTTATTCTCTTACTATGCACTACCTCAAAACTCCCTTCCCCTTTGATGGTTTGATATTTTGCTGTTAATTGTTGGTAGTAGTTAAAAATTAAATATTCCCTTCCAACATCCATATCTGTTAATTTATACCACCCACTATCCACCCTAGTTTTAGCAAATACAACCGTGTCGTTTTGGTTGCTTACAAAGGTTAAGGTATCAAAAGCAGGGTTGGTAAAATAGGGTGTTTTAGCTAGTTGCTCGGCTGTTAAGTAATAATTAATGTGCTTATCTGGTGTGCGGTCTGGTTCTGGTTTGCAAGCAAAGAAGCTAAACGCAATGTAGAGTAGCAATAATTTTTGTTTCATAGTTTTTGTTTATTTAAATATTGTAAATCAGAATTGTAAAACGAATTTAGGAAAGTTGTTTTTCGATGGCAAGGGATTTGAAAAATTTTACACAAGAAATCAAGAAGTTAGAAAATAAAGTTTTATGTGTTCAGATTGGGCAAATGCTAATATAGCGGCAGAAGC
>JAUYMZ010000071.1 GCA_030699355.1 Bacteroidota bacterium
AACTTGGCGGCACTGCCGCCAAGTTTGGTTGATTTGCCTGTCAGCAGAAAAAAAACGTCATTCCGACCGAAGGGAGGAACCTCTGCCAACCCGGAAAAGATTCCTCCCTGCGGTCGGAATGACACGCAGCGGTTTAAGATACGGCAAATCAAATTGACGGCTCCGCCGCCAATTTGATTTGCCTTTCAGCAGAAAAAAACGTCATTCCTACCGCAGGGAGGAACCTCTCTAAAAATTTCAATTCCTTCGGTAAAATTCTTAAAAAAATATTTTAAAGGAACCAAAAATTTGTATTTTTGGTTCAAAACAAATCAGCAATTCTATGAAATCTATTTATTTACTTTTATGCCTCATTCCTTTATTTTCTTGCAATGAAATAAACGAATTAATAGATTCAAGCAAGGAAGGCGAAGTGAGTATTTATGCGGGCGATAAGCCTGTGGTGCATAAAGTAGAAAAGCCAAAAGAAATTAAAAGATATAGAATAGAACCCGAAAATGGAAGTTTATCAAACCCTTTTTTATTGGCTTTTGTAGAGCAATTAAAAAAAGTGGTACGTAAAAAAGATACGGCTGCTTTGTTTACCATGCTTGATGCAAATGTGATTTCTGGAAACGAAACCTTCGACCGCGGAATTGATGCTTTTAGACGTACTTGGGAATTGGATCAGCCAGAAAAAGCCAATAATTTTTGGCGTTTATTAAACAGGCAACTTCAATTGGGCGGCGTTACAGAGGAGCAAGCTGGCAGGTATTATTTTTGTGTTCCGTACACCTCAAGCAACAAGGCTTTTGCCAAATTTGATTACGATTTTGATTGGTACCATACCGCAGTTTGTATTGTAGAAAACTCCATCGTTTACGAAGAACCCAATGAAAAATCGTTTAAAGCGGGCGCTCTAAAATATGATATAGTGGAGTTTGACCCCAATTTTGATAGGGGCTATTTTACCAAAATTTTATCTATAGACCAGCAGCATAAAGGGTATGTAAAAACGGCCGACTTAGCCTTCACCAATGAGCCCCATTTAGAAATTGTGGAAATAGAAAGTGAATATAAAATAGTTGCTTACACCAAACATGATTAACTTTGGCTCATGCAAAAGCCAACTAAGAAGCCCGCGAGAGGTGCAGAAAAAACCAATTTACACCCACGAAATCTTCACCGCAGCTCCTATGATTTTGAGCGCCTTGTAGTAACTTTACCCGCCTTAAAAGAATTTGTTAGGCCCAATGCTTTTGGTACCATATCCATTGATTTTGCAAACCCAAAAGCCGTAAAATGCCTGAACCAAGCCTTGTTAAAGGAATATTACCACATCAATTATTGGGATATTCCTGATGGATATTTATGTCCGCCTATACCAGGAAGAACAGATTATATGCATTATGTGGCCGATTTATTGGCAGCTAGTAATGGCGGTAAAATTCCAATTGGTTCAGCCATTTCTGGACTCGATATTGGTGCAGGTGCCAATTTAATTTACCCTTTATTGGCCAATTCTTTGTACCAATGGACAATGTGTGCCACCGAAATAGATGCGGTGGCTTTGACCAATATGCAACAAATTATCCAAAAAAATCCTGGGCTAGATAAGGTTATTACCCTGCGCACCCAAGCACATAGTACACATATCTTTCAAGGTATTTTGAGTCCCAATGATTTGTTCGATTTTACCGTTTGTAATCCGCCTTTTCATGCCAGTGCCGAGGAAGCTTTTGAACAATCGAGTAGAAAATTGCGAAACCTTAAAACCAAAAATCCGGTATTAAACTTTGGCGGACTAAGTCATGAACTTTGGTGCGAAGGAGGAGAAAAACTCTTTGTAAAACGGATGATTTTAGAAAGTAAAAACTTTGCCTCTAGCTGTTTTTGGTTTACTACCCTCATTTCTAAAGGAAGCTCAATTGATGAACTGGGTAAGTTTTTAAAAGAAGCTGGCGTGCAAGATTTAAAAATGGTAGAAATGAGTCAGGGACATAAAACCAGCCGCTTTATTGCTTGGACCTTCTTAAACAAACCCCAACAAAAAGAATGGCGCAAACAACGTTGGATGTAGTTGTTTTGAAAAATCTACCTTATGTTTTACCTTCCATATTATGGAAGAAAAAGAAAAATCGCATAACCAAGAAACGGGCAGAATAGGAGAGGATATTGCCTATTCTTTTTTAGCTAAAAAAGGCTATGTTTTGATAGCCAAAAATTACCGAGCAGGCAGGGTAGAAATAGACCTTATCTGCAAGAAAGACAAGCTCTGGGTGTTTGTTGAAGTAAAGAGTAGATTTAATGCCTTGGTTCAGCCCGAGCTGGCAGTAGATTATGCCAAACAACGCAATATTGCCCGGGCAGCAGGGTCTTATTTACAACGGTACAACATACAAGAACCCGTGCAATTTGACATTGTTGCTATCAACTTTTTTCATGGAAAAGTAGATATCACACACTTCGAAGATGCATTTTATCCGGTTTTCTATAAATAGTTTTCAATAGCCATATTTATCTTTCCATTTTTGCTTTAAAAACTGTCGTTGCTCATTTTCCCGCGCATTATTTCCAGGTTCAAAAAACTTCTGACCTTTGATGGTATCGGGTAAAAATTCTTGGTCTATAAAATTGCCCTCATAAGCATGGGCATACGCATAATTTTTGCCATAGTTTAGGTCTTTCATAAGCTTTGTTGGTGCATTACGCAAATGCAAAGGAATAGTCAAGTTGCCTGTTTTTTCAACGGTTTCTAGGGCAGCGTTTATGGCTAAATAAGAGGCATTACTTTTATTAGAACATGCCAAATAGATAACACATTGCGAAAGAATTATTCTGCTTTCTGGCGGACCAATTTTATGTACGGCATCAAAACAATTATTGGCAATTAGCAAAGCATTTGGGTTCGCATTTCCAATGTCTTCGCTGGCTAAAATCAATAACCTACGCGCAATAAATTCTGGCTTTTCTCCACCAGCCAACATGCGGGCTAAATAATAAACAGCTGCATTGGGGTCGCTGCCTCTAATCGATTTTATAAAGGCAGAAATGATGTTATAATGGTCTTCGCCATCTTTATCGTACCTGCTTGTTTTTTGCTGCAATACCTTCCCAACCCACTCATTGCTAATGCGAATGTGGGTAGGTTCAGGCCATTGAGAAACCAATAACTCGAGTAAATTTAGGAGCTTTCGTCCATCTCCCATGCTGTGTTGTAGCAATACATCGTGCTCGGCAATATCGATGGTATATTGTTTTAAAAATTCGTCTTTTTGTATGGCCTGATCCAAAACTTGAAGCAAATCTTTTTCTTCTAATTCTTTTAAAACATATACCTGACACCTGCTTAAAAGGGCATTATTTACTTCAAAACTCGGATTTTCTGTTGTGGCGCCAATTAGGATAATGCTGCCGTTTTCTACTGCTCCCAAAAGGGCGTCTTGCTGACTTTTATTAAAGCGATGAATTTCATCTAAAAACAAAAGTACTTTGCCAATCTTTTTTGCCTCTTCAATTACTTTACGTACCTCTGCTACGCCAGCTTGTATGGCGCTTAAAAAGTAAAAATGTAAGCCTAATTCCTGACCAATTACTCGGGCTAAGGTAGTTTTCCCAACGCCCGGTGGTCCCCACAAAATCATCGATGGAATTTGTTTATTCTTTACTACCTGGTACAAAGGAGCACCCGGCGCAATGAGGTGTTCTTGGCCAACCATATCTTCTAAAGTTTGCGGACGAACACGCTCTGCCAGCGGTTTGGTAGGATGAAGGTTTTGCATTAAAATAGCTTAAAAAATAAATTGTGTATATTTGCCAAAGTAATGAAAAAATTTGCTTTCCTTTTATACTTTTTATTGGCATTGGGTTCAAGCCAATATATTTGTGCTCAAGGTGTGCCACCTATGGATACTTCTGCGGCGGCTCCACAGCGATTTTACCAAGAAGGTAAGGCGAGTTATTATGCCAATATATTGCATGGTAAAAAAACAGCCAGCGGAGAAAAATACAATAAAAATAAGCTTACCGCAGCCCATAGAACCTTGCCTTTGGGTACACGTGTGCGGGTAACACATAAGCGAACCGGGCGATGGGTTATCGTAACCATAAACGATAGAGGCCCTTATTCAAATAAATACATCATCGATTTATCGCGCAGAGCAGCGAAACATTTAGGTATGACAAGTGGTAAAGGATATGCAAAGGTAGCCATAGAAGAATTGCCACCCAAAGACCAACCTTGGCCGCAAAGGCATGTTCCAGATGGGGCAGGACAAGGTTTAAAATAGTAGTATATTATTTCTTTGCTGAACCTAAGTTTTCTATTAATATCTGCACAGCTTCGTTTAAAATTAAATTGCCTTCATCTTCTGTTTTCTGCTCCTTTAATTTGGCTTTTTGTGCTTCTCTATCCTTTTTCTTTTTATCGGCAATGGCTAAGTCTTCTTTGTATTTAGCTTCGTTTAAAGTAAGGTATTTTCTATCTCTCGACTCAGTTATATTTTGAATATCCTCTAATAAAAATTGATAGGCAGCAGAGTTTTTCATGCGTTGCTCATGTTTTGCCTTTATGTCGGCTAAATTTGCCTTGGCAGTTCCTTGTTTGCTATAATATTGAGGTTTAATTTCATCATAAGGTAAGGCAAACTCGCTAGCACCTTCCCCAAATTCTTTGTATGAATATAAGCTTGGAAATTCTATATCTGGCACCACGCCGTTAAACTGGGTGCTACCGCCAGAAATCCTATAAAATTTGGCAATAGTGAGCTTTAACTGACCCAATTTTTTCCCTTCAATTTGTACGAAGTTATTTAAATCTGTCATTTGTTGCACAGTACCTTTGCCATAGGTTTGCTCACCTATAATTAAGGCCCTATCGTAATCTTGCAAAGCGGCGGCAAAAATCTCGGATGCCGAGGCGCTAAACCTGTTTACCAATACGGCCAAAGGGCCATCCCACAATATGTTTTCGTCTCTGTCTTCCTCTGCTTTGGTTAGTCCAAAATGATCTTTTACAGCCACAACAGGTCCTTTGTTGATAAACAAGCCTGTTAATTCTACGGCCTCTTGCAAACTGCCACCGCCATTGTTTCTTAAATCAATTATTATGGCCTGAACCGATTCTTTTTTAAGGTCTTGAATCAGTTTTTTAACATCGCGGGTAGTGCTTTTATAATTGGCATCGCCGCGTTGCAGGGCTGCCACATCAATGTAAAAGGTAGGCAATACTACTACGCCCACTTTCATTTTTTTTCCATTGATGGTTCTTTCTTGGATGCTGCTTTTGGCGCTTTGCTCTTCTAAAACAATTTTATCGCGGGTAATTTCAATAATTTTCTTTTGGTTATTGATGGCATCATGTGGAATAATTTCTAAACGCACGATGGTTCCTTTTTTGCCTCTAATTAAGCCTACAACATCATCAATACGCCAATCTAATACACTTACAATTTCGCCATCTTTACCTTGGCCAACTCCCGAAATTCTATCGTTGGCAAAGAGTAGTTTGCTTTTATCTGCCGGACCACCCTTTACAACTTCTCTAATTTTAGTATATTCATTTTCGGTTTGTAGGGTGGCGCCAATGCCTTCTAAACTAAGACTCATGCTGGTTGCAAAATCTTCTGCTGCTCGTGGTGAATAGTAATTGGTATGTGGGTCGGAAATTTCTGAAAGCGAATTAGCTATAAAAGAAAAAACATCTTCATTTTTGGTTTTGGCCAATTGCTTAAGCAAATTGTAATAACGCTTTCTAAGGATGTCTGTATAGGTTTTAAAATCTTTCCCATCTGCCTTTAATTGCAGGGCTTCACTCTTGGTTTTGCGCACCCACAAAGCATCGTATTCTTTGTTGGTTTTGCTCCAAGTAGTTAAATCTCTGTCTACTAATATCGAATCTTGAACACTAAAATCCATTTCCTGATTGAGGAGGGCAAAGGTAAACTGAATGCGGTCATACAAACGGGTTTGGTAGGTATTGTATATTTCGAAAGGTTTGGTCAAATTTCCTTGTAAAATTTCATCGTCCAAATCGTTTTTATACGTCTGGAATTTATCAATATCCGATTGTAAAAAATATACTTTGGCAGGGTCTAAATTTTCGAGGTAATTGTTTAATAAGGTGCTTCCCAATTTATCGTCGATAGCTAATTTTCTGTAGTGATAACTATTTAAAATCTGTCCGATGACTTGGTATAAAAGCGGGTGTTGACTTTCAGGAGCGTAACTTTTGAGTTGAATTTGAAGGCTATCTTTCTCAGCCTTTGCAAATTGTATAATTAAAAGAGCTAGTAAGCTTAGGATTATTTTTCTTGTCATTGCTTGCAAGTTAAAAAAAAATATATGGTCCACAAATTTTTAATCAGAAAGGATAATTTCTATTATAAACGGTTTAGCGGTGAGATTAATTGGAGAGTAGGTTCAACCATTCTTGTTCAAAGGGTAGCGTAGTAGATTCCACAATTCGGCCTATTTCTTTTCCATTTTTAAAGAAGATAAAGGTAGGAACTGACTGAATTTTAAAGATGGATTCGTTGATATAGAATCCTTTTTTATTTTCATTGAGCATGTGAATATCAATTTGATTTGGGTTCAAGCCAATGGCATCTGCAACTTTAAAAAAACGAGGTAATTCTCTTTGGGTATCGCTGCACCAAGAGCCTGCAAAAACCAACACTTGCAGGTTGTTTGCGTGCCATTTTAAAGAATCAATAATCACGCTATTGGGTTTGTATTGCTGGTAATTGGGTTCAAACCAAAGGGAACTAGCATGGGTTTGAAGTAGTGATTTTTGTACACTACCTATTAAAATTTGGTCACCTTGACTCTTTATAACCGAATAGGGCTTGGGCGCTGTGCAAGCTGTAAGGCTTATAAAAATGAAGGGGATAAGGTTTTTTATACACCAATTGTAAGGTTTTATTGTAAACATGCCGAGTAATATTATTTTTGGAATGTAATTTGTAAAAACAAAATCAATTAACCATAATAATTATGAAAAAATTAGTTTTAGCCTCCGCATTGTCTGCATTATTTATATTTTCTAACTGCGGTGCATCCAGAAAAGTAGAGCGTATGGATCCAAACCAAGTAACGGATATAAGC
>JAUYMZ010000075.1 GCA_030699355.1 Bacteroidota bacterium
AACTTGGCCATGGATTTTGTTTTGAAGCCAAACAAAAACGAATCTTAATAGGTGATAAATATTATTTCATCGACTTGGTTTTTTACCATCGTGTGCTCAAAAACCCAACCCTAGTTTGCAATGCATTTAGGTTCAGCCCGAAACTGCCTTTATGCTAAAATGTGTGAACCTATTGTTTTACAAAGCTTAGGGAGTGGTTTGTATGTAAATAAATGAAACTTGAGGTGTTTGTTGTTTGAATGTTTGGGATGAGGTATGTTTGTAAAGGGATGCATTAGAAACCAATAAACTATGGACGAAATTTTAAGACTGGTACTGCCAATTTATTTTATCATTTATTTCGGACTTGCGTTCGTTTTAAAAAGCCTTTTGGTTGCCAAAAAAATTGGAAAATACCCGCTTGTTTTACCTAAGGATGATAGTGCGTTTGGCCTAATTGGAAGGTATTTTAAGTTAACACTAATTGCTATGTTTATGTATGTGCTTGCCTTTGCATTTTTCCCAGCATGGCACGCTATTTTTTTGCCTATCACAGCGCTTGAGGTGGTGGCAATAAAGTATATTGGGCTTGCATTATTAGTCGTAGCGCTTATTTGGACCATACTAGCGCAAAAACACATGAAAAATTCGTGGAGAATTGGCATTGATAATGAAACAAAAACAGAACTTGTTACTTCAGGACTTTTTGGACTTTCCCGAAACCCAATTTTCTTTGGAATGATTTTAAGTTTGATTGGACTTTTTCTGAGCACTCCCAACGCCTTCACAGCACTGTTTTTGATTTTAGGATATGTCTTAATCCAAATTCAAATACGCCTTGAAGAGGATTTTTTAATGAAGGAACACGGTGAAAAATACCTGCGCTATAAGCAAAAAGTAAGAAGGCTTATTTGAGGAGGAAGGAAGGCCTGTTGGAAGCTTTTTTTCTGGGTAAAATAATATAGGATTAAACTAAAAAAGCAAGTAAGTAATGCCTTTTACTCAAGTTAATTTTATGTCTTATGATATATAAATCTTATGATTTCGGTTCAGCCCGAAAACAATAAGCCCTACCCTATTTATTCTGCTGCGTTTTTACGGCGTACCAATTTATTTTGCGCGATAAATACATAACCAAAGCCAACACAATAAAGATACCGATGCTACCCATTAACAAGGCGTAATCTTCCATTTGTATGATGGCATAAATAAATAGGTATAAGATGCATAAAATAAGCGCAAGCAAGGTTGTTAAGCGCTTATCATTGAATATACTTTTTGCATACAAGGTAATCAATAAAATGATTGATAGGCTGGCAATAATATAACTCCAATGAAAGGCCAAGTGCTCTGAAATGGCAATAAGCAAGGTATAAAAAACACATAAAGCCAACCCAACCATAATGTATTGCACAGGATGAATGCGAATGCCATTTATTATTTGAACAAAAAAGAAAATAAGAAAGGTTAAAGTAATAAACATGGCCGCATATTTGGCAGAGCGCATGCTCTTTTGATACTCGTCTACGGGCACAAATAAGTTTACCCCAAAGGCAGATTCATCTATGCCGCTTGTGGCGCCTTTAAAGGCTTGCGGATATGGGCGATTTAAATGTAACACTTTCCAATTAGCCGAAAATCCAGTGGTGGCAATGTTTCTTTCATCGGGCAAAAAAGCCCCCACAAAACTCGGATTTTGCCAAGCGGATTTTACAGAAAATTCGCTCACTTTTCCCAAGGGCACAAAGTTGATACTGGTGCTGCCATTAAAATTTAATGCCAATGAAAAAGGAATATTAGCCCCCAAGCTATCCTTTCCATTTAACTTAACCGGCACACTTATTCCGTTACCTATTACATCGTTGCTGGGCAAACCCGGATTAAAAAAACAAGACTGCTTATTCCACATCAAAGTAATGTTATTTTGTATGCTGCGCAAATCTGATAAACCCAAAGAAACAACCGCATCATCCCACAATATATTGGCATCGGGCACCGATAAATCTTCAAAATTAGGCTTGGTAAAATAACCACTTACCTGCCAGCTAGAATGGTACACAATTACCTCATAAATTCCCCTGTAGCGCTGCTCTGGATTTAACTCGCCTTCCATTTTTAAAGCCTCTGGTAAAAAATGGGCATAGGCAATAGACTCCTCAATTTTATATTTCTCATTGCTTCCCGCTTCGTAAACCTTGGTGTGGGTCTTATAAGGAACGCTTAACACCAAACCTTTAATGGTTTGCTCGCCACCCCAAATGGCACTTACTTCTTGTATGGCCTCTGTTTGTCGTTCTTCGCGCTCGCGAATTAAACTTTCTATCATAGAAACCGGAATAAGCAGCAACAAAATTAGAATGCCCATAGTAAATAGGCGAATGCTTATAGACTGTTTGATCCAAACACTGGCTCGTTCAAAAAATGACATTTGGTTATTATCGCTCATAAAAAAAATATTTAACAATTATATTGAATTATGAAGTATGAATTATGAAGTATGAAGTACGAATTACGAATTAAAAATTACGAATTACGAATTAAGAGCAAAAAAAAGCAGGAAGGAAGTACAAAAAAATCAATTGGGGTGGGCTTCAGACCAGCCAAGCAGGAGTTTTGAATGAATGCTTTTTGATGGAAGGCAAATTTGAGTGAATGGGGAAAATTTAAGAGTGAAGAGTAAAAAAATAATAGCGTGGGCTTTAGACCACTATTAAAAAAAAGGCCAAAAAAAGCAGGATGGAAATACAAAAAAATCAATTGGGGTGGGCTTCAGACCAGCCAAGCAGGAGTTTTGAATGAATGCTTTTTGATTGAAGGCAAATTTGAGTGAATGGGGGGAGGAAATTTATTAGAACTCGACAAAGAAACCAAAGCACGCCTATTATCATTACCTGCCAAAGAGGTAATCATAAACGAACAGAGAAGTCCGATGATGGTGGCCATGCAACGCACTACTAGCAGCTTGGCACAGGGCTTTGAGGGTAGCAATCGGAAAATTTTGTACCCTGTTTTCGAATAACTTTATGGAACGCCTAAATGAATACAGAATTATGTGGGTACTTGTATTTTTCGACTTACCAACCGAGACCAAAACCGAGCGTAAAATTTATGCCCGCTTTAGAAAAGACCTCTTACAAGATGGCTTTAATATGTTTCAATTTAGCATCTATCTGCGACATTGTGCCAGTAAAGAAAATGCCGAAGTACACATCAAACGGGTGAAAGATTTACTCCCAGAAAAAGGCCATATCGGAATTTTATGCGTAACCGACAAACAATTTGGGATGATGGAGATTTTCTTTGGCAAAAAAGAAAAAACCAAAGTATTAGCGCCGCAACAATTGGAGTTGTTTTGAACCAATATGCCGTAAGTTAAACAACTCATTTTGAACGACAAAAACCAATTTGGTGACGTCACCAAATTGGTCCTAAAATCTGAGTTGGAAAAGATGAATATTTCGGTTTCAACTGTACTATAACTTTAGGGTATTGACCCGGGCTTTTAGTTCTTTAATGCGTTCTATGAGCTTATTAAAAGAAAGGGAAGGATTGAACAACATACTTTCCTGCATAGCCTGATAATCTTTTTCCCATGCACCTAAAATGGCATCTGGCGGAATGGGATTAATCTTATCTGGTGTGTGATTTGCATAATTAATGCCTCGTAACGGCGTAAGTTTGGCCCGATGCTGAACAATTGTTTGATACAATTCATGATTGCTTAAAGCCGCTATGGCATATTCCGTATCCATTAACTTCTCTATATCATACAAGTGTCGGCTTTTGCGTTCGACTTTTATTTTTTCAGCGGGTAATTGAAACTCTTCATGCAGCAAGAATATTTTTTCAAGAAAAGTTCTTTGTGGATTTACTGATGGGATATTAATATTGGCATCGGCAAATGGCCTTCCTTTGTATTTTTCTCCTACCATGGAAGTAAAACTTCTGTTGTCAAATGGCTCTATCAACGAACGACTTCCCACTTCAACCAGTATCTTTGGTTGTAAGTATGAAATAGGTTCGGTTAAACTTGGATAATAGATTTCTATAATCAACGGGTCTTGGTCTTCTGTTTTTATTTCCCTAAGTTTTATATCAACTTTTAATCCAGCATTTTGAAACATATCAGACAGTTCTGGAAAATACTTTTTGGAAATAAACTTGCTAGAAGCCTCTCTCAGCTTTCTTACCTGCGAACCGTTCATCTCGGCATCCGATTTATCAAAACCCAACAGTTTTCTGTCCAAGGCCAAATCTATATCTTCAGAAAAGCGGTCAATTAAATTCCATGCTTTACTAAGTGATGTTCCACCCTTAAAAACTGTATGTGGTGCAATTGAACTAGCAAAAACCAATTCAAGTGTTCGTACCACCCACCAATCTTTTTCTATTGCAGCATCGGGCAACCCCATTTTCTTACCTGTTTCATTAAATATATTTTGTTTTGTTCGTTCTGTCAGTTTCTGCCATTCATTTATTGCATTTGTATTCATTTTATTATGGCTGTATAATAGGTTGCATAATTTTTTTTATCCATTCCGGAGCTAAACGGATATCATGTTGCAGATAAGTACTTTTTTCTTGCTTCAAAGCATGTTGCATTTTTATTATTTCGTCTTCACTCACTTTGTCTTTACCAATGGCCCGTAATGCCTGGATTACTAATTTACTAATTTCTCCAATGGCAGCCACATTTTTGGGTGTTGTATTTTTAAACGTGATGATCCTTTTTCCGATTTTTATTTTCCTTTTGGTACCATCGGTCAGGTAAACAACATTCAATGGCACCTGCGTGGAAAGTCCTAACCTATTAAGCGCATAAACGCCAGAAGGCACAATTCTTGCTTTATCACGTTTGGCTATGGCTTTAGCAATTTCTTCAATACTAGGAGTTACAAAACCGATTACAGGATCGTTCTCAGGACGTACATAAATACCTGTAGCAACACGCAATAATTCACCAGATTTTACTAATCTTTCCAGTGCTTTATTCACAGTTTTGGAATTGCCAATTGATTGAAAATTTTCTACAAAAAATAGCGTTCCCCTTTTGGCTTTTTTTATTTTAGTAAAAACCTGTTTTTCTATGCTATTATTCATTATAATTGGTAATTAATGTCGCAAATATACCGAACATTTGCGACAATTAATAGCTTTCTTTTCTCAATTTAAATCCATATCTATTTGCGACACTGTGCCAGTAAAGAAAATGCCGAAGTACATATCAAACGGGTAAAAGACCTCCTGCCAGAGAAAGGTCATATCGGAATTTTATGTGTAACCGATAAACAATTTGGGATGATGGAGATTTTCTTTGGCAAAAAAGAAAAAACCAAAATATTAGCGCCGCAACAATTGGAGTTGTTTTGAGAAATGCAAATACAAGGTTAAAAGCCTCCCCAAATTTGCCTCAATGTATTTTTTTGGAAGCTAAGAAATTTGGCCTAAATTTGAAGACAGATGTCCGATAGCTAATTAAAAGTAAAATGACTGTTTTAGAAAAAAACGAAAACAAGTTGAACAAAGAAATTGATATTTTCTTTAAGACACATAAAATTAAGTTAAGTAAAAGTGTTTCCTATCAAGAATTTTTAGAGGACAAAATGCTTATTATTACCGCAATTAAAACGGGCATTCCCTATTCGTTGTTCAACACTATCCAACACGCTACGCCATTCTCCGAAAATGATTGGGCAACTTTTTTAGATATTTCAACCAAATCTTTGCAGCGATATAAAGCGATAAATACACACCATTTTAAGCCTATTCATTCTGAGAAAATTATTGAAATAGCAGAAGTAACTAAAATTGGACTCGATGTTTTTGGAAATTTAGAAAAACTAAAACTTTGGTTAAACACACCCAATTTTGCATTGGGAAATTTAAAACCTATTGAATTGCTAAATGATTCTTATGGGAAGGAAATGGTTATTGGAGAGCTAACAAGAATAAACCATGGAATATTAGTTTAGATGGAAGTATACCGACTTGCTAGGGAAAAATTTGCTTTACCCTTATCTGGAAAAGGTGCAGCACTTAAGGGCGCTAGATGGAATTCAATAGGTATAGAAATGATTTATACCGCTCAAAATAGATCGTTGGCTATGGCTGAAATAGCAGTTCATTTTTCGTTGGCCACATTGCCTGACGACTACGTAATGATTACCATACATATTCCAGACGAAATTATATACCAAACCATAGCAGAAGCCGAACTACCTGACAATTGGAAAGAATTTCCTCACCCAAATACCACACAAAAAATTGGCGACAACTTTGTGTTAGAAAACAAATTTTGTTTATTAATGATTCCGTCTGTTGTTACGCAAGGCGACTTTAACATCTTAATTAACCCAA
>JAUYMZ010000099.1 GCA_030699355.1 Bacteroidota bacterium
AACTTGATAAGCACTCTTTCTCTTTCACCCTATCTCTCTAAGCTTGTAACCGTAAGTTGCTTGTTACCAAATATTTTTGTAGCGTGGATTTAGGTTTGCAAATGTCTTATTTCTCAAAGAAATTTTGGTGCTAATTGAAAAGTCGAATTCTGGTGACGGGGATTAGTTTTAAATTTTAAAGAAAATGTTTTTCCTGCTACTCCAACTCAAAATTAACAGGTTCAAAGTATTCTTTTCCAAGGGTATAAGGAATTATTTTTTTGTGTTGCAGCCTGCCAATTATAATGGCAGGGTGTGTGTTGAATTGCTGCGCAAATTTTCTTATATTTTTCTCGTTTAACGAGGCAGAAGCTAAAACTTCTTCCTCCTCAACTTTGCTTAATGTCCACTTACAGGCAAATTCATCTGCTTCCTTTTCTTTCGCAATGTCCTTGTCGGTGTAATCAAGATTTTCTAGAAAAATATCCTTTTTACCATGTAAGAGAATATGTCCTGCCTCGTGAAAGAAAGTGAACCAAAAACTGTCGTTGCGTTTGTAGCGACCTGTAAGTTGGATAAGTGGTGTATCTTTAAGCCAACGGGTAGAACCACTGATAGGCGCTTTTTGAATGCATGGCGTGTGAACTACCTTGACGCCTGCTTCTAGGCAAATGCTTTGTAATTGGTTGAAGAACCCCTCTGGTTGTTTAGCCATAATTGCCTTAATCTTAGGAAGGGCTTCCTTGAATTTTTTTTCTGAATATTCGTTTGCTTGCAGCTCGGCTGCTTGTAATTCTCCTTTTCTGAGCCAAGCAGATATGGCATACGGCTCTTTGGTTTGAGCCAATGAAAGACGAAAGGCGACTTTTAATTGTTGATTAAAATAATATTCTTCCCAAGCCCTATGAGTAGAGAAGCCAAAAAAAGCTAGCATCTCCATGGTTTTTTCTTGAATGGTGTTAACTTGTGGAAGCCAAGCTTTTTTAATCATGTCGGATAATGGAAATTGCCTTGCCCATGAGATAGATTCTTCAATGGCAACCTTGCGTTTTTCCCGCGCTATAAATTCATCATAGCTTCTTTGGTGATTCATCCAAAAGGTGGCAGTAATTTTAGTTACATTTTCAAATTGAATTGCCATATCGGGAGTGATGGAGCTTTCCCCTTTTAGAACTGCTATGATTGTTTTATCAGGCTTGCCAGTACGGAGGGCAAACTCTTTTGGACCCATTTCCATTTCTTCCAGCTTCTCGGCTAAGGTTTCTCCTGGATGGGGTCTTGTTTGCGGAAAGTATTGATTTAGCTTTTCCATATTTACCTTTCTTTATGGTAGTTTATAATTTCTATAACTTCTACTCCTGTAATTTCTATCCAGATATACTGGCTATCTTTATTAGTAGGTATAGGATTTTCGTGTGGCGTAAAAACCAGCCTATATGGTTGGTCTAAGTCACATGCCCATTGGCCTCTACGGTCATTTTTTAGTTCGTGGAAGTTACCAGGAAGATACCTGACTTCTTCTAAGTTGCTTGCATCCTCCAATTGGGTAAGCCTTCGCCTGAAAATAGTTGCCCGTATTTTGCCTAATTCCTTAAGCATTTTTCGGTCATCATTAGCCAGTTTCTCTAATTTTTTATACGTAAAAGTTATTTTCACAGCAAAGGTAATTGTTTTTTAGCTAACAGCAAGTGTAAGTAAAAAACTTTATTTAATAGGATTGTGATTTGGTTATTTTATGTTTTCCAATTTCAGTGGTATAGTTGAAAATATTTCCATTCTTTAGAAGTCTTAATATCATTGTCTTTTAGTTGAATAGGATAAATAACTCGGGATTGTTGAAACTCCTTGTCCCACATAAATTTTTCAAAGAAATCTATAAATGAAGTGTTGTCTTTGATTTCTTTGGGATTTATTTCTACGATATTACCATGCTTGTCTGTCGACTCGTTTTTTTTAGTTTTTTTAGAATTACAAGACCAGAACAAAATTATCAATAAGAATAGGATTATTTCTTTCATAGTTGGTTTTCTATTATTTCCCATAACTCATTTATCGCTAATGCAAATACACAAAGAGGAGCTAAAATGCTTCGCAATGCGTAAGTTTTATATCGGTATGCATAGTATTAAAATTTTTTCTTGTGGGAGATAATTCATAGGCTTTGCTTTTTTTGGTTCAGTCAAATAACGAAATTGTTTTTATAAATGCAAGTATGTGCGCTTGTTTGGTTCAGCCAGTACCCGATGGCGCAAAAAAAAAGAGCACCTATCAACCCGATAAGCACTCTCTCTCTTTCTCTTTCTCTTTCTCTTTCTCTAATCTCTTTCTCTTCCCTAGAATCTATAACCGTACGTGGCTTGGTACCACATATTTTTATAGCGCAAGGTGGTGGATGTTCCATCACCAATATTGTCTCTTAAGTCCCAACCTACGCGTACGCTCACAACGGAGTGAGCCATGTTTAAGTCTACGCCACCTGTAAAACAAAGTGTGTTTTTGCGTATGTTTTCGTTGTCAAATGCCTTTTCTTGTTCAATGGTAGTTGAGCCATTGGCAAAGGTGTTTTTTTGCGAAATGAGGTAAGAATATTGTGGTCCGGCCAAAATGGTAAAAAACTCGCTAGGAGTTACTGCAAATAGCAAAGGAAAATCGATGTAATTACTGGTACGACTAATATTGTAGGTGTTTCCTAAAATACTTCCGCTCGATTTAAACCCTTTTTGCGAGAATAACGCTTCGGGCTGTAAACCAAAATATTTACCAATAGGAATAGAAACAAATGCACCAGCAGCCAAGCCAAATTTCGGATCAGCCTGAAAGTTCTCTGTTTGCTCATCGTACACATTGGCATAATTGGCCCCAACTTTTAGCCCGAACGTTAAGCGTTCACGGTAATCTAAATTTTCTGATTGTGCCATGGCTAAATTGGCAATTGAGCATAAAAATGCCCATGTTAAAATAATCTTTTTCATAATCTTTAATAAGATACAAAAGTAGATTACTTAACATGGGCAAGTATTATACAATACGGATTATCTATTACATAAATCGCAGGTTTATGCTTGTTTAAGAAGCGCTCTTAAATGCTTTGGCTGCTTCAATAATTTTAGGAAGAACCTCAAAGGCATCGCCTACAATACCGTAATCTGCGGCCTTAAAGAAAGGTGCTTCTGGGTCTTTATTAATGGCTACAATAACCTTACTTGAGCTAACGCCCGCCAAATGCTGAATTGCACCAGAAATGCCAATGGCAATATATAAGTTTGGTTTAATGGTAATACCTGTTTGTCCAACGTGCTCTGAGTGTGGTCTCCAATGGATATCACTTACAGGCTTAGAACAAGCTGTGGCGGCACCTAAAGTATCGGCAAGTGTTTCAATTAAATGCCAGTTTTCCGGACCTTTCATTCCTCTTCCACCGCTTACTACCAATTCTGCCTCGGTTAACGGAATTTTTCCTGTAGCACGGGCTACTTCTATGGTTTGTGTTTTTACATCTGAAGTTGAAAGTCCGGCATCCATGGTTTCTACCGATGGCGATTTTGGATTTTCTACAATGCTAAACGAATTGGGAGTAATGCTTAATACTTTGATAGAGGTGTTGATAGCTACTTCTGCAAATGATTTACCAGAAAAAACCATTCTTTTTACCTTAAAGCCATTGCTTGTTTCTGGCATAGAAATTACGCCACTTACCATACCGGCATTTAATTTAGCAGCTACACGTGGTGCTACCATTTTACCACTGTAGGTATTAGAGATAATAATTAAATCAGCTCCTTTATTCTTTGCCGCATGAGATAAAGCTTTGCTGTATGCTTCTCCTGTAAATTGGTTAAAAACAGCATCTGTATAATTTAAAATGGCATCGGCGCCATAGTTTCCTAATTCTGCTAATTTTTCGGCAGCAACTGTTCCAATAGAAACAGCGGTAACTTGTCCGCCGTGTGCAGCTGCAATTTGCGCGGCATAAGAAACGGCTTCAAAAGATGATTTTTTAAAGGCACCATCTTGGTTTTCTGCAAATACAATTATATTCATGAAATAAATTTTTTAAGGTGAATTAAATTACTTTGGCTTCGTTGTGTAATAAATCAATTAATTTTCCGGCATCAGCCACATCAATTAATTTGCAAGCACCTTTTGGCGCAGGCAATTCAAAAGAAGTAGTTTGGGTATTGGCTTGCGAACCATTGGGTTCAACCACTTTTAAAGGTTTGGTTCGAGCCGCCATAATACCGCGCATATTAGGAATGCGAGGCTCTGTTAATTCTTTTTGCGCGCTTACCACGCAAGGCAATGTGGCTGTAAGTTTCTCTCTTCCGCCATCAATATCTCTTTCTAATTGAGCCACGCCATTTTCAATTTCTATCGCTGTAATCACATTTACGCTAGGGATATTGAGCATTTCGCCTAATAAACCTGCTACCATGCCGCCATTGTAATCAATGCTTTCTCTGCCTGTAAAAATTAAATCGAAGCCTTCATTTTTAGCGTAATTGGCAATTTGTTCTGCCACAAAAAAGCCATCAATTGGCTCAGCATTTATTCTAATAGCATCGTGTGCGCCAATGGCCAATGCCTTGCGGATACTTGGTTCTGTATCTGCTAAACCTACCGTAATGGCACTTACGGTGCCACCTTGTTTTTCTGTAATTTCTAGGGCGCGGGTTAAGGCTAACTCGTCGTATGGGTTAATAATAAACTGAACACCTTGGGTGTTAAATTTAGTGTTGTTGTCGGTAAAAGTTACCTTCGTTGTGGTGTCAGGAACCTGGCTAATACAAACCAAAATTTTCATATTCTATTTTATTATAATTAACGATACTAATCTCAATACAATCCTAAAAAAGTATTTTATTTGAACGGGCAAAAATAACTGAAATATTAAGAATCTGAAATGAACAGCACACGTTTACAAAAATTGTTGGAAATGTATGAAGAAAATCCGCGTGATACTTTTCTATTATATGCCTTAGGATTGGAGTATAAAGGTTTGAACCAAAATGATTTGGCTGAAAAGTATCTGCAAAATTGTTTACAAGTTGACGCTGCTTATGTGCCCGCATATTATCAATTGGCCATCCTATATCAACAAGCAAATAAAGAAGAAGCAGCCATTAATTGTTTGAACCAAGGACTTATTTTACTGAAAAACAGCCCAGATTTAAAAACAAAAAATGAGTTTCAAAGCTTAAAAGATCAGATAGAATATTAGCGTTCCTGACATAATTCTATTAAAACGCCATTGGTGTCTTTTGGATGCACAAAGGCAATAAGTTTATTGTCGGCGCCCAATTTGGGCGTTTCATGAATGAGCTGAAAACCTGCTTCTTTTAATCGTTTTAACTCGGCCACAATATCTTCCACCGCAAAAGCAATGTGGTGAATTCCTTCTCCTTTTTTAGCTATAAATTTGGAGATGGCGCTATCCTCTGATAGTCCTTGTAACAACTCAATTTTATTGGGGCCGTTTTGGTAAAAAATGGTCTGAACCGATTCGCTTTCTACCACTTCTTTTTTATAAGGTTCTTGGTTCAGTAATAGGTTAAACAAAGCGATGGATTTTTCTGCATCTTTCACGGCAATGCCAATGTGTTCAATTTTCTGCATCATAAGTAGAAGTATAAGTTAGTACGATATTTTCTATTATTTGGTAATGGATTTTAAGTTTTTGTTGGAATGAATCTTTTTTAATTTGGCCATAAAAATATCCCCTATTATTTGGGTTCAGACCAAAAGAAAGAATGTGCAAATGTTCTTTAAAATCGAGTTCTTTTTTGCCATATACTTTGTATAGCGATTCTTTTGCGCTCCAAATGAGGGTTTGTAAATTTATTTGATTTTCATGGCCTGCAAAATCCATTTCTTGTTGGTTCATAAACTTGTGTTTTACGCGACCAATTCTAGGGTCTATTTTTTCTAAATCTAAACCCGGTAAATAAGATTCACTTACAAGAATTCCTGCCATGTTTGCTGCATGTGTAATAGAGATGTTTAAAGGGTTTTGGTTGACAGATAAACTGGGTTGATTTAATTCGTTTTTGCGCAGCAGGATGGACTGATTTGGAAAAACATCTTTAATAATGCAGCGGCTTGCCAAGTAATGCAGCGCGTTGGCTTGAGTGATGCGCTTTTCCATATCCAATTCTTGGTAATTTTCACGAAGTTTTAGCTGGAGTTCTTCATGGTTTTCTTGGATACTCCACAAGGCAAGTTGTAGGTTTCCTGGACATATCATGTGCGTGTGTAAAGGCATTGCTGCGAATGTAAATTTTTTATTGCATTTTTGAGAACTTATGGAGAGAAATACACGGGTTCAAGCGAGGCGACTTACGGTTTATACCGGACATACAGGTAATCTTTATGCATTAGCGGTGGATAAAGCCTTGGGGTATGTTTATACATCTGGAACAGATGGATTGGTAATACGTTGGGATATAAATGTTTTTGGAGAAGGAAAGGTGATTGCAAAATTAGGAGAGGCTGTTCATTGTTTGCAGGTAGAGGAGGGGCAAAATCGTTTATGGGTTGGTTCAGCCAAAGGGCAGGTGCATGTGGTAGATTTAACAGAGAAAAAAGAGATAAAGTTATTTGCTAGTCATGCCTTGGCCTTATTTGATATTAAGCAATTGGGAGAGCATATGTATTCGGCTGGAGGTGATGGCTGCGTGGTAAAATACAGTTTACAAGATTTGAGTATAAAGAAAGTAAGGAAGCTTTCTGATAAAAGTATAAGGTGTATTGCCATTGATAAGGTAGGAAATAAGTTGGCGGCGGGTTCTAGCGATGGCAATATTTACTTATTAAGTAAAAATTTAGAAATTTATGACGAAATTATTGCAGCGCATGAAAGCAGTGTTTTTTCATTGGTTTTTTCTCGGGAAGGCCAGTGTTTATTGAGTGGCGGACGAGATGCGATGTTGGGTGTTTGGGATTTAGGTAATGGTGTTAAAAATACACATAAAATAGCAGCGCATAATTTGCATGTTCACGGACTTTCGGTTCAGGCGGAGGGGCAATATTTTTTAAGTTCGAGTATGGATAAAACCATTAAAATATGGGACTTACACGATTTTTCATTGTTGCGCGTAATGGATAAAGAACGGCATCAAGCGCATGTAAATTCTATCAATAAAATTGCTTGGATGAGTGATGATAAATTTGTGAGTATAAGCGATGATAAAAGTGTGATGTTGTGGGCGTTGATTTCTTAAAATTTTATAAAAATAAAGCATTTTTAATTTTATTTTAATTAAAATCAAAAAAAATTTTCACCATTTAAATAGTTTATTTGTCATTTTAAATTATTTTTTAGTCTGCTTGAGTAATTCAAACGATCGTTAGGCTGATTGTCTATTGTTTATGTGTTATCCACTACATTATGTTTATATTAATAATTAACTAGACAGTAACTCAAAAACGAACGCATATAGTTAAAACATTTACAATAAAAGATTTAAGAGGAGTTGGGAGATTTTAAAAGTTAAAAACTTTTGAAAGGATTGTAATCACTGTAAGCAGCTTGGTTGATGGGATTTCTGTGCGGTTTAATTGGCAGAAAACAACTAAAAAACAATCAATATGATTCAATTCACTCAAAAATTAAAGCGAAGGGTATTACCACTTCTTCTTTTTCTAATTATTTTTATTGGTGTTAAAGATTTACGGGCACAGTTAACGGGAACAAGAACCGTTGGATCTGGGAAGGATTATGCCAGTATTGCTGCGGCAGTAACAGCGCTTAATTCGAGTGGTGTTGGAGCAGGCGGAGTAACATTTAATATAGATGCTGGTCACACAGAGAATATTCCAACAGGAGGAATTGTTATTAATATAGCGGGTGTAAATAAACCTACATTAGCGAATCCCATTGTTTTTCAAAAAACCGGTATTGGAGCAAATCCGAGATTAAATTCAATAGTTGGAGGAAGTGGTTCTTTTGATGCCACATCGATTACAACGAGCAATGCAGATGCATTTATTAAATTGAATGGTACAGATTTCATCACTTTTGATGGAATAGATATGCAAGAAGTATATACTGGAACAACAACTTCGTTAATAACTGAGGTTGGTTTTATGTTCTGTAGGGCAAGTTCAACAGATGGTTGCCAGAATGTAACGATAAAAAATTGCAGTTTAACTTTTAATAATAATCCGGCTATATTGTATACAGTTGGAATACGAACTACAAGTTTAAATTCTGCTGGAACTTCCACTACCCCTTCCAATGATGCAGGGGGGCATAAAAATTTAAAGGTGTTTAATTGTTCCATTGCAAATGCAGCAAATGGGATTTATTTATATAACAATACTACCCTAACTCCTTATATGGATGGTGGGCATGAAATTGGTGTTGATGGGGCAATTTCGATTACCAATATGGGAGCCAATACCACTGCATATGGAGTGTACACCATCTATCAAATGAATATTAAGATAGCCAATACAACCATTACAAATAAGCCAACTGCTAGTTCAATATTATATGGTATAAATCCAACAACAGCAAATAATTCGAATGTAGATATTTACAATAATACCATTACTTTTAATAGAACTGTGGCTGGAAGCTCAACTTATGGAATATTTAATTCGGCGGGTGGTTCTGGAACCAATAACACAGTAAATATTTATAATAATACAACAAGTAATTGGACATGGACAGTGCCAACTACTTCCTTGGCCTATTATATCTATAATGGAGCTTCTGCTTTTAATTTAAATGTTTATGGTAACTCGATACAAAATAATAGCTATGGTGCAGGGGCCTCAACAGCAACTGGGACTATTTTTTATTTGTATCTTACTGGTGGTACTACTGCCAATAATATTTGGAAGGCTTACAATAATACCATTCAGGGGAATATTCGTAATCAAAGTGTAACGGGTACTGGAACTACTTATGGTTTGTTTGTTTCGAGTGCTGCGCCAACTAATCAGATTTATCAGAATGTAATTAAGAAAAATACGTTTAGGAGTTCAACCGGCCAAATGATTTTTTTATATCCAAACATAAGTGGAACATTGGGTGAGATTTATGAAAATTTGATGGATTCGAATGCTATAAACACCAGTAGTTCATCTGCTGCTTATGGAATATACAGGTTAGGAAATATTGGAAGTTTAAACATGTATAAAAATCTTGTTACCAATACAACCGTTACAGGAGCCACTTCGGGGGCATTTTATCATGTTTTTAGTTCTGGTGCAGCCTCTCCATCTGTTCAAACCATATATAATAATAGGGTTGAAAATTTTACAAGTACGGGTGCAACAAGTACCTATGGTTTATATTTAAATGGAGCTGCCTCTGGTACTAAAATTCTATCCTATGGGGATACCATTACAAATCTAAATTCTGCTGGAGGTTCTGTTTTTGGGGCTTATTTATTAACCGCCGACACAAATAGATTTTACAAGAATTTTATTAGTAATTTAGGAACTACTTCGGGGTTTGTTTATGGCATTTATGCCCAAGGTTCTACTTCTTCAAATATCTATACCTACAATAATTTTATTTCAGATTTAACGGTTACTAATTCAACGCAAGCCCCTGGTGTGGTTGGGTTGTTTTGTGCTAGTGGTCAAAATATAGGAGCTTATTATAATACCATTTATTTAAATGCATCTAGCTCTTCAACAAGTTTTGGCTCTGCCGCAGTGTATTCAAGTTCTAGTCCGGGAAATTTAGATTTTAGAAATAATTTATTTATCAATAATTCAGTTCCAGGAGGAGGAAGCAGTAATGCAAAAACAGTTGCCTATTGGCGTTCAGCCTCTGGGTCATACTCCAATCACTCCTCAGGTTCTAATAACAACGATTATTATGGTGGTAGTCCCGGAGCTAATAATTTAGTTTTTTACGAATCTTCTATTTTATCTGGAGATCAAACCATGGCATCGTTTAAAACAAGGCTTGGTTCTGAGGCTTCTAGTTTTAGTAGTTTACCTCCATTTTTGGATGCCACATCTATTCCAAAAGACCTACGTCTTTCCTTAATTGTTGGCACGCAAGCAGAATCGGGAGGTACAAGCATAAATTCACCTGTTGACATCACAGGAGATTTTTTTGGTTCGACCCGATTTGGTGAAGCTAGTTACAGCGGTGCTGGCTCTGCTCCAGATGTTGGTGCTTTTGAAGACGATATGATTGGGTTGGATTTAATAGCACCAGCTATCACCTTTACTAATTTGGGAAATTCACCAGTAACAGTTACGAGGGATTTGTCGAATGTTGTGATTACAGATGCGAGCATGGTAGATACTGTAGGAAGACCAAGGTTGTATTATAAAAGAAGTACTGATAATAATGCATTGGCATCATCTAACGATAGTTTAGGGAATGGATGGAAGTTTGTTGTTGCCACTGGCTCTGGAAATTCTCCTTTTAGTTTTACCATCAACCATCAATTATTAACTAATCCTTCTGCTTCAACTGTGGGTGATGTTATTCAATATTTTGTTGTGGCAGCAGATTTGTCTGCAGCATCAAATGTTGGAATTCAAGCTGGAAGTTTTGCCGCTACACCATCTTCAGTTGCCTTAACAGGTTCTGCCTTTCCAATTGGTGGTACGCTTCGAACTTATTCATTTGTGCCTACATTATCTGGTACCTACACTGTTGGAACAGGAGGTGATTATCCTTCTTTAACTGGTGTTGGAGGTTTGTTTGAAGATTTTAATAGCAAAACAGTAACAGGTAATGTAACTGCTAAAATTATTTCAGATATTTCAGAGACGGGTGCGGTTGGTTTGAACCAATGGTCTGAATTTGGTGGCAGTGGTTTTAGTCTTACCATTACACCGCATGATACCGTAAGTAGTTTGATAGATTTAACAGGAAATATTATTGGTTCATTAATTAGACTGAATGGAGCAGATAATGTTAGCATAGATGGAAGAATTAATGGGTCTGGCAAATGGATTAGAATCGTAAATTCGAATGTGTCTGGAAATGCCATTTCATTTGCCTCTGATGCAAAGAATAATACCATTACTTATTGTAAGATTGAAGGACGAAATACAAGTACTTTAAGCGGTACAATTATTTTTGGCTCGGCCAGTATTGAGAATTCAAACAATACAATTAGCCATAATGATATTGGCGATGACGCTGGAAATATTCCGGTAAATTCAATTTTTAGTGCATCAAATAGAAATCATTCCAATTCTATTATAAATAACAATATTTACAACTTCTCTAGTTCAGGAGTAAGATGGTCTACTGGCGGAGCCAGTTCTGGAGCTGGAAATTCATGGGTGATTAATCAAAATAGGTTTTACCAAACAGCTTCTAGAACTTCCGTTTTGTATGGTGTTTATTTGCAATCTGGAGCCGGACATACCCTGGATGGTAATGGTTTTGGTGGAAACGATTCGGCTAGGGGAGGTGTTCTTAACTCAACTAGTTCTACTTATTATGGAATATTTATAGAAAATGGCATTGGATTACAAGCCACAATTTCAAACAATACGTTAGCTAATGTGAGGGCAGCAGGAGTATATGGTGTTTATTTAAGCAATGCTGATGCCTTAATTAGTAGCAACACTTTTGGTGGAATGGCTTTGGCAAATGATACCATTATTTCTTCCGGACTTTTATATTCTGTTTTTAAAATAAATGGAGGTGTGGTTGAAGCAAGAAAAAATAGAATTGCAAATCAAAGGTCGGCTTCTACTTTTTATGGAATATATTTAAATGGAGCAAGTGGGCATGTAATAGATAGCAATGAAATAAAGTTTTTGTCGTGCGCCTCTACTTCCTATTTTATCTATACACTTTCTGGTGCAAGCAATGTAACAATTTCTAATAACCAAATTAACAATACAAATAGTACGGGTTTAACTGCGCCTATTTTTGTTCAATCTTTAGGAACAAATTCTGTTTCTAATAATCAAATTAACAATATAACGGCCACGAGTACTTTTTATGGATTATATACTGCAAGTACGGCCCCAGCCATTACTAATTTTAATAATAATGTGCTCACAGATTTTACCTTAGGTTCAACAAGTTATATTTATTATGCCACAAGTACAGGGACAAATAATTTTAATAATAACCAATTACGAAGGGTAACACAATCAGCTGGAACAGCCTATACAACCTATATTACGAGTACAAGTACAAATAATTTTACCAATAATATTTGGGATTCTATTAGCATTCTAACCACCTCCACTTCCTATTTTATTTACCCTCAAGCAGGAAGTACCAATACATTTACCAATAATACCATTTCTAATGTTGAATATACCCAGAATGCTTCTCCAAGATTATTTTCCAATTTGAGTTCATCTGGGCCACTGAGTTTTGTGGGTAATAGCTTTTCAAATATTCAGGCTACGGCGGCATCGTCTCAGTTATATGGAATTTATGTTGGGGGTGGATTATTAAACTTTGAAAGAAATAGCCTCACAAATTTCACAGCTAATTCTGCCATTTATGGATTATTTCTTGCGAATTCGGCAGGCGGTGAGGTGAAAAATAATGCTATGGCATTTGGTGGAAATGAAAATGTAAACTTGACTATATATGGTTTATATGAAGGAATTGCTGCAAATTTTAATTACAATTTCAATACCATTTATCTAGAAGGAAATACAACCAATACAAATACCTCAGCTGCTTATTTTAAGGCAAGCACTGGAACCCCAACTTTAAGAAATAATAATTTTATTAATAATAGAGGAGTTTCTAATAATTTTGGTATTTATATAAGTTCAACAACAGGTTGGGTAGGAAGTAATTCTAATTACAATAATCTTTATTCTAGAACAGCAAATAATGTAGGTTTTTATTCAGGCGCGAGAACATTTGATGCTTGGAAAACCAATGCAAGTTCTGATTTAAATTCAATTTCATTAGATCCAGCTTTTAATACTTATCCAAGTTTAGAACCATCTCCACTTTCACCTGTTTTGGGTGCTGGAACGCCAATTGTAGGTATTAATAATGATATTGCTGGCAATACAAGAAATGTAACAAATCCAAGTATTGGTGCTTACGAGTTGGGAAGAGATTTAGCAGGACCAGTTATATCTTATACCAATTTGCCAAATACACTTAGTACGGCAAATAGAACATTGTCTAATGTAACTATTACAGACTTTAGTGGAGTGCAAGTTGGTTCAGGCCTTAAGCCGCGTTTGTATTACAGGAGCAATTCACACGCAAATACTTTTGCTGGCAATTCAAATTCAAATAACGGTTGGAAGTTTGTTGAAGCAAATAATGCAACTTCACCGTTCAATTTTACCATCGACTATAGCAAATTAAATACACCGGTTATAATGGGTACGGTGATAGAATATTTTGTAATTGCACAAGATAGTGTATCAACAACCAATGTTGGAACGAACACGGCAACTTTTTCACTTAAACCTACATCGGTGGATTTAGCAGCTGTTAACTTTCCGGTAAGTGGTTCAATTAATTCTTACAAAATATCTTCTGTATCCTTTATTGATACAGTTAAAGTTGGAGTTGGACAAACTTATACCTCTTTAACAAATCCAGGAGGCTTGTTTGATTCATTAAATAACAATGTATTAATTGGAAATTTAATTATAGAAATTACTTCTAATTTAACGAGTGAAACAGGCGAATATGCCCTCAATGCCATGAATGAGGAAGGTGTGGGGAATTATCAAACTAGAATGATTTCGAATAGCGCAGTTACCATTAGTGGAACAGCAGCAAATGCCTTAATTAGATTGAATGGAGTTACAAGGTTTAGTATAGATGGCGGCAATTCAAAAAATATAACTATTAGAAATAATCATTTTGCAAATGCGGCCTTAGCATTTGTAAATAATTGTTCCTATGATACCATTGTGAATTGTAATTTGGAGTCGGAAAACACCCTTACATCTGGCAGCAATGCTGGAACAGTAAACTTTGGTATGGGTAGTTCTGCCAACTCTTATATTGTAATCAATAAAAATAATATTAGGAACTCAAGCGCAAATGGAAACAACTCTATAATAGGAATAAACTCTAGTGCTTCAGGAAATTCAAATCTTGTTATTAGTGAAAATGAGATTTATAATTTTGGAAATTTTGGAATTTACTTTTCTAGTTCTTCGGGTAATTCCAATTGTACTATACATAGTAATTCATTTTATCGCACTACAGGTTCTGCAGTTGGTACTCAATATATGATTTACTCTGATGGTACCGGTATTCGTGCCTATAATAATGAGATGGGCGGTTCCACTTCAAACCACAGTGGTTCTGCCTTTTCAACAAACGGGCAGTTTTATGGAATATTTGTTTTGGGTCAAACTTTAATTGCTGGTGATACTGCTTTAATTTACAATAATAAAATTGCTAATATCAGCTCTTCTGGTTTCTTTGGTATTTATATCACTGGAGGAAATAGTAAAATATACAACAATAATATTGGTGGTACAACAAATTCATACGATGCAATTTCTTCTACTAGCACCATATATGGAATTTTTAATTTAACAAATGCTAGTTCAAGTCAGATTTATAATAATACCATCAGTAAAATAACAGGTACTACTACTTTTTATGGGATTTATAACACTGCACCAGGAAGTTTATCTGTTTATAATAATAGTTTTGATAATAACACAGAATCTGGTACAGGGGCATTTATGGGGGCTTATATTACCAATGCAAATTCTATCATATACAATAATATTTTAAGAGATAACATCGCTGCTACAGGTATTTCTTATGGAATTTACCCACAGCCAACTGCGCCAAATACAAGTTATGTTTATGGCAATGAGATTTATAATTATGCTATTCAAGGGGCTCTTTATGGAATCTTTAATGCAGGTACTGGAAATGCGACCGACTCGGCGAATGCAGTTTATAATGTTACTGCTACTGGAACTGGATTGTCGTTGGGTATATATACTGGAGGAACTGGAATCAATAGGGTTATAAACAATGAGGTTCGCGATTTCGTTAATCAATCTACGGGGGCAATCTATGGTTTATATGCAGCCTCTGGTACTAATTATTTAGCAAATAATAATTTAAAGAACTATTCTACCAATGCAACTGCATCAGTTTCATTAATGGGAATTTATTTATTGCCAAGCACAAGTGGTAATGTGGTAGAGAAAAATGTAATCAGAAATTTAAATTTAACATCTACCACCAACCAAGCATCGGCAGCAGGGATATATGTAACAAATGCTAATTCTTTATCAGCTAGAACAGAAATTTTGGCCAACGAAGTAAGTGATTTATTTTCTTCCTCAAATTTGGCCGCTCCTAATAACTCTAGTTTAAATGGAATTGTGGCATTTTCTGGAAGTGCAACCTACGCAAACAATGTAATCAATATTGGCAATGGTGTTTCTTCTAATGCCAGTGTTTATGGTTTGGTTTCGTCGGGCTCAGGTGCAAACAACTTCTATTTTAATTCGATAAGTGTTTTAGGGTCAATGACAGATATCAATGCTTATAACCCATCAGCTGCTTATAGAAAAAATGGAACTGGAATAGATACGGTAAGAAATAATATCTTTTCTAATCAGAGAAAAGGCTCGTCTAGCGCTCATTATTCTGCTCGTGTAGAGTCGACTGTAAATTGGGCAAGTGGATTGTATGATAATAATTTGTGGTATCAAGAAACGGATACTTTTGGTGTGTTTGGCACTCAGTTTTATTTAACATTTGCAGATTGGAAAATTGCCTCTGCTTCCGATGCTGCATCTGTTTTTGGAAATCCTAAATACAATTCTACAAGTAACCTACGTTTGGTTCCAGGTTCAGCTGCATCATCTGTTTCGGCCTTTTTGGGTACTGGATATAATTCAGATATTACTGGAATAACAAGAACCGCTCATACTATTGGAGCTTATGATAGCTTATATGATAATGGTGCTCCTGTAATAGAGTATACTGCATTAAACAATATTACATCTACCTCAAACAGGGTATTTTCAAATATCGTTATTACCGATCCATCTGGTGTATCAGTGGCAAATGGGTTCAAACCAAGGTTGTATTATAAAGCATTAACAAATGCCAATACCTATGTGGGAAATACAAGTAGTGATAATGGATGGAAATTTGTGGAGCCAAATAATGCCGTTTCACCTTTTGAATTTACCATCGATTACAGTAAAATATTTGGTGGAATTAGTGGAGGAGAGGAAATACAATATTTTGTAATTGCGCAAGATAGCAGTGCTATTGCAAATGTTGGAAACAATACGGCAACATTTACTTTAAACCCGAGCTCTGTGCAATTGAGTGCTGCCAATTTCCCGGTTTCAGGAAGCATCAATAAATACCGCGTACAAATATTAATTTCGGGTAATATCAATGTGGGTTCAGGAAATCCTATAACTTCTTTAACCAATTCAGATGGAGCCTTCAATTATATCAATGGAAATATTATTTCTGGAGATATCACCTTAAGTATAACATCTAATACAACAGAATCTGGTGAAGTAGCCTTGGCCAAGTGGACAGAATCTGGTATGGGTAATTATGGGGTTAAAATTGTACCTGCATCTGCCTCTGTAAAAGAGTTAAGCGGTAGTTTTAATGGATCCTTAATTCGTTTAGATAGTGCCAAAAATGTGAGTATTAAAGGCGATTTTAGTGGTGCTGGTCAGTATTTATTATTCAGAAATACCAATGTTTCTGGTTCAACCTTAACCTTGCAAAATGGTAGTACAAATGATAGTATTGCCAACTTAATTTTAGAGGGAGCTAATGCCACAGGTGTTGGTACTTTGGTTATTGGTTCTGGTGGGATACCTCAGAAAAATATTTGGATTTTAAATAATCAAATTAGAGATCTTTCTCTTGGTAGTGGAGTTCCAACCAATGCCATAGTATCGCTATCTAATTTAAATGATTCAATTTATATTGATGGAAATGAAATTTTTAATTATACAGCTAATGGTATCCGTGGTTTAGCCAATGCAGCAGGTAATGGCTGGAAAATTAACAATAATAAAATTTATCAAACGGCAAATCGTAGTTCTCAATTAAAAGGGATTATTCTTTTATCGGGTGCCGGACATACCCTTACTAACAACCAAATTGGTGGTTCAAATAACATTGGGGGAGGAGCTGCTACCTTAACAACAAGTAGTACTTTTCCAAGTTTTTCGGGAATAGAAATGAACTCCCTAAATGCTGGTGGTTTGAACCAAATTAATAATAATAAAATTGCCAATATTTCTGCAACAAGTTTGTATGGAATATACCTTTTAAGTAATGGTGATTTTGAGGTAAAATCAAATACAATAGGTGGTCAAAATGCTGCTTACGATACCCTCAGAACTTCCTCAACTACCTACTTAATATATAGTGCCAATGTCAATGCACCTATCATTCGGGGTAATTTTGTAAAAGGGTTAAATTCTAATTCAGTTGTATACAGTATTTATGCTACAACGGGTTTAAATGCCATCATAGATAGTAACAATGTAGAGAATGTAATTACTTCAAGCACTAATTATGCCATTTATGCTTCTGGAGGAACCAATGTAAGTATCAATAATAATGTGGTAAAGAATTTAAGTGGAGCTACTAGTGCAGGTATTTATACCAATGTTGGCGGAAATGGTACAATCTTATCCAATTCTGTGTCTCTCTTTTCTGCTAGCAGTACTTTCTATGGATTATATATCACCAATGGTATTAATACTGTTTCAAAGAATTTAGTGTTTGATATTACCGGTGTAACTACTTCTTATGGAATCTTTAATAGCTCAATTTTAGGTGCAGCTATATATAATAATAATGCTATTTCAATGGGTTCAAAGTTTGCTGGTAATGTATCTATTTATGGAATTTACACCTCAACCACTCAGGCGAATGAGTTTAATTATAATTCTGTAAACATCACCGGAAATTCTAGTAGTACAGCTTTATGTGCTGCCTTTTATCGCAACTCTACTGGTGCTGTAACCCTTAAAAATAATGCTTTTGTAAATACCAGAGGAAGCAGCGCAAATAGTGCTATTTATATTGCCTCAATTACTGGTTGGGTTGGAGCTAATAGTGATTATAATTTATTATATTCATCTAATTTAAACAATATTGGTTATTATAATGGTGTTTATAGCACTTTTGCCTTATGGAAAACTAATGCAGCAGTGGATGCCAATTCAATTTCTTCTGTACCTAATTTTAACTCTAATGAGAGTTTAATGCCATTCCCAGGCTCTCCTTTGCTTGGTGCGGCAACTACACTGGTTTCTGTTGGTGATGATATCAATGGTGTTAGCAGAAGTGTTACCCCAACTATTGGAGCCTATGAAAATGCAGGTGATGAAGCGGGTCCGTCCATTGTATTTACTGCGCCTGCCAAAGTTTCGCCAGCTGGTGCGGTATTGTCTAATGTACTCATAACCGATCCAAGTGGGGTTGATACAGCTGCTTTTAGACCTAGGATGTATTACAAAAAATTAACGGATGCAAACGCTTTTGTGGGCAATACTTCTGCAGATAATGGCTGGAAGTTTTCGCTGGCAAATGGTACAGGTAATTCACCGTTTAGTTTTGATTTCGATTTTACGAAACTATTTGGTGGCTCAGCAATTACGGGCGATCAAATTGAATATTTTATAGTAGCTCAAGACCTTTACACTACACCAAATTTGAGTTCTAGCAGCGGTAGTATGGCAACAGATGCTAGCAGCACCGCATTAATTTCGGGTAATTTCCCTGTTTCAAATGCATCAAGAATAACTTTGGTTAGGGCATTGTCTGGTACAATTTTAGTTGGCCCAACCGAGCAAATAACCAGTTTAACATCAGCTAATGGGGCTTTTCAATTAATTAATTCTAATGTTGTTTCGGGCGATTTAACCATTTCTGTTACTGGAAATCTTACTGAAACTGCTGCCAATGCTTTGAATCAAACAGATGAATCTGGTGTAGGTTCATACCAAATTAGAATTGTACCTTCATCGTCTGCACTTAGAACTATAACTGGAAATTTTGCAGGAGGTTTAATTCGTTTAAATGGAGCAGATAGGGTAACCATTGATGGAAATGATGGGGCAGGAAATAATGCCTTCACCATTCAGAATACTAGCACTTCAACTCATGCCGTTATTCAGTATATCAGCTTGGGAACTAATATGGGTGCCGAAAATGACACCCTTAGGTATTGCAATTTAATTGGGGGAAGTAACACAATAACCTCTTCTTATGGTGTATTTTTAGGCGGCATATCAGTTGGTTCAAGCGCTGTTGATATCAGAAATATTTATATTAGTAATAATGCCATTTCAAGAGCATATTATGGTAT
>JAUYMZ010000105.1 GCA_030699355.1 Bacteroidota bacterium
AACACTCAAATTTTTCATTGAAGAAATTAATATGCGCAACAATTAGATGTCAGGGCTAACGCCCCTTTTGAATGGAGGCGGTGTTCCGTTTAGCTACTGAGATTTCAGGGCTAACGCCCCTAAAAAAATGGCAAGTTAAAAAAATGTCGAACACCGAACACCGAATGTTGAATTTCGAAGGAACAGAAAGCGAGCTTTCAGAAGCCAGAAGCAAAAAATGTCGAAGGAACAAAAAGCGAGCTGCCAGAAGCCAGAGGCCAGAGGCAAAATGTCGAACACCGAACACCGAATGTTGAATTTCGAAGGAGAAAAAAGCCAGAAGCCAGGAGCTAGAAGCCAGAGGCAAAAAATGTCGAACACCGAATGTTGAATTTCGAAGGAATTTAAAAAAGCTAAAGGCCAAAAGCTAATGGCTGCAAGCAATATTCATTTCATACAAAAAAAACGCACATTTTCCAATTGAAAACAAGCTTCTCAAATTAGCCTGCTTTTCTACGCTCCTTTATTTTTGGTTCAGCCAAAATACTTATGAATGGGCTAAAAAACTTGTAATGTTCCCCATAAAAAAATCCGTTTCAGCAAGCTGAAACGGATTTTTTTATATCCTATAAACGCCCAAGATTCTTAAACTTTAAACATTAAACTTTAAACCCCTCGGGCTGCAAGCAATTCTATTGTTTGATTAATTTTCTGTGTTCTGTTTTGCCGTTCGATTCTATGGTTAAAAAGTAGATGCCCGGTAAGAGCGAGTTTAAGTTGGCGCTGCTTATTTCGGGTTCGTTTTGGGTAAACAAAACCGAAATTTCTTTGCCCGAAACATCATAGAGTTTAAAGCTTGCATTTGCCGCAGCTATTACCTGAATGTGGTTGCTAAACGGATTGGGATAAACCACTATGGATGGCTCTAAAGATTCGTTTTCTTCCAATAATGCCACCATTTTACTGTACTCAAAAGTATGGTCTTTATCTAGCATTTTTAAGCGGTAAAAAAGCTGTGTTTCGTTGCCATTTATTTCCGAATCTATATAACGGTAGCTGTGGGCACGCGAGCTATTGCCCTGAGCAGTTATGCTAGCAATGGCCTCAAAATTATGGCCATCTAAAGATTTTTCTATGATAAATTCACTACTGTTTATTTCAGAAGCAGTAATCCAATTCAAGTAAACTTTTTGATTTTCTTTATGGGCAGTAAAGCGCATTAAAGTAACAGGCACCGTGGTGGCATTGCCGTTTGACCCACTTAAATAAGTAGCGCTGGCACTTGCGCTAAACGCACTTAAACCCATTATATTTCTAATTGTATCGAGGGAGGATGTGGTATTATAAACGGTCCACACGCCTACCCCTTGGTCCATTTGATTTATCCAAATTCCGGTTTCAGCGTTGTGGGTTCCTTTCCAATTGTCTTTATAATACAATTCTAGCTCTGCCACTGGCGCCGAAGTAAATGAGGTATAAAAATACATGTAATTTTGGGTAGAGTCTACCATAGGTGGCTTAACTCCACTATGTTGCCTTACCTGAATAAACCCTGGCAAGGTAGCACCATAAGTTAGGGAAGCAACGGTATCAAAACCAAAGGTAAAAACTTGTTTGCCAAAAGCCACAGCCGTATCCGGAAATGCCCTAGCCATAGGTGCCATGCCTGTTGGTGTAAACTCAAAAGCGCCAATATCTGGCACGCCATCCCAAGTATTTGAAGGCCTTATTTTCCCCGAAATATCAGCAGCAGCATAAGGCACATAAACCGCCCTCCCACTCATACTAAAAGCAAAAGAGTCGGCTACATCTGGCATCAGGTTAGTGGCCGATGTAAAGCTAGGTTTATACACAATTGAATGTCGGTTCCAATTATTAAAGCCACGCAAAGTTTGGGCACTAATGTTTGACCCTAAAAAAGCCATAAAATTATTAGCGGCGGTATCAAACCTATAGAAAACATTATTGTCCATGGCATTTATATTGGTAAGCACTTGGGTATACAAAGGTATGGCTGAACCAAAACCAGTTACAGCAATTACATTATTAAACAATGAAATTCCGGTTGTGGCCGTGGCAGTACCTACCAACCTAATGGCTGCGGCTGTGGCAGCTGTGGTGGTGGTGAAATCGTGGTTAATAGAATTGTGGGCTATATCCCAATGGGTAGACCCAGTGGCATAAAGGCTATTGCTACCAGCTAACCTAACCATGCCGCCAATGGCATTATTGGTAATGCTTCCTTTAAGCGTAGCCAAATTGGTACACGTAGCTAAATATAAACCGGCGGTTCCATAATTAGCCATTCGATTGCCATTAATTCTGGTAGCCATTAAACTTCCTGCGGGTGTGGTAACATTTTGCAAATAAATACCCACACCTGTAGTGGCTCCTCTGTTAAATATGTTGTTAAAATTAAGCTCTGGCGTTTGTTGAAAAACCAAATAAATAGAATAATGCTGGGCACTCATTACTGTGTTGTTTCTAATTTTATTGTTGATACCAATATTGGTTCCACTACCACCATAGATATTGATTCCTTGATAGCCATAGTTAATATAATTAGAGTCTATTTCTAAGCTATCAAACCTATTGGCTGTGGTAATGGTGGCGCCGCAAGCCGTAATCCCCATAAACGAGGTGGCTGTGCTTGTTACTCCAGCACCGGTAATGCCAATGGCACAATTTTTTATATGAATGCCGTTGGCCGCACCGGTTAAATGAACGCCCCAACCTGCCGCTGCACCCGTGCTTACAATTTTTAAATTGCGCACTGTAACATAAGAAGCATTGGCAATTCTTAAGGTATGCGGCATGCCTACATTGCCTGCAAAAGTGAGTATTCTATCGGTAGTATCATAAGCTTCAAACACTACCCTTCTGCTTGCATTTAAGCCAGCAATGGGTCCGGTAAGGGTAAACTGTTCGTTATACACACCGGGAGATACATGAAAAGTAACTGGACCTGCTACACCGCTGCTGCTTAAGGCATCGGTAGCTTCTTTAAAGTTTAAAAAAGCTGCATTGGGACCACCAATAATATAGTTTCCAATTAAAGGCGTGTACAAGCGTGTGCGCAAGGTATCATTGCTTGGGTCGGCATCTGTGCTTGCATTAGGCGCTGCCGAATAAATTAGGAAGTTTACCACAGAATCTGTTGGCGCAATTACCACACCTGTAAAGTAAACAGAAAGCGTATCACAAGGTAACAAAGCACTACTTAACGTTACAGGTTGAACCACAGGAGTAGCTCCATTTAATCGGTAGCTTAAGGTAAAATTATTAATACTGTTTGAACCAACATTTTGCACCAACACGCGCATTTGTGTAGTACCTGCTTGCAAAGGACCACGCGGATTTAAAAGACTAATCACGGCTAAATTATTATTTTGAATAACTTTTTCGTGTGCACCAACTACAGGACTGGTAGCAGACCTAGGAGTACCATCAATATCGTTGGTTATGGCTGGAATAACTTGTGCGGCTGGCAAAAAACAAACAGTATTTAAGTATAAGCTGGTATCGTTTCTAAAATCAGGCTTTACAAAATTTGAGTTTAGGTTCAGACCGGCGGCACCTTTAAAATTGGCAAAAGAGAAGCCAGTGCCTGCAATATTTATAAGTTGGTTATTGGTGCTTGTGTCTCTTCTATAAAACACATTTCTATCCATAGAATCTACGTTTGCAGCCAAAAGCAAATGTACCGGAATGCTTATCCCATTTCCAGTTACAGCAATAATATTGTTTTTAACACTCATTTGTGTGGTGGTACCCAGCATACGAATGGCACTAGAAGTAATGGCCGAAACACCGCTTATATCGTGGTTAATAGAATTGTGGCTTATGCTCCAATTTCTGGCAGCCGTAACAACAATGCCATTACCCGTAATAAGTTGTGCCATGCCCCCAATCATATTATTGGCAATAAGCGATTTATTTATTGAGTCTGAACCAATATGGTTGTTTAAAGAAATACCAGCTGTGGCATAGCCAATTATTTTATTGCCTACTATCTCAGACCGGCCGTAATGGGTAGTTTGGTTCACACCGTTTACTAAAATACCTACCCCGGCAGCACCCGTTTGGCTCGGAATGATGGTATTTCCGCTAACAGTTAAGTTTGCCTGCGCAACAATGTTTATGCTATTATTATAGGCATTTAAAATATGGTTGTTTCTAATTTTTATTTGGTTGCCCATGAGGGTAGTTGCATTGCCTACTACATTTATGCCCATGAAACCAAATAATATTGTATTGGAATCTATTTCTAAGCTATCTACTTTGGCGGCTGTAGTAAAATTGGTGGCACAAGGGCCAGGTATACATAAACCAGTTGGGAGTCCGCTAATAGAAATACCCGCCGTGTTATTATTGGCAATAGAATTAGCAGCTACAGAATTATCTATGATACAGTTTTTGATTCCGATTACCTTGCACGAATCTAATAAATGAAAGCCCCAACCCATGGTAGGATTTATATTTCTAAGGGTTAGATTTCTAAAGGTAATGTATGCGGCGCCTTGCATTTTTACAATATGCTTGGCGTTTACCACATTTGAGCCCGAAGCAATAACAGATAGTTCTTTGCTCGTTCCTTCAAAAACAACTGGATTTGCGGCAGAAGCGCCATTAAACCTACCAAGTATGTCTACCTGCTCAAAGAATATTCCAGTATCTAACCTAAAAGTTACCGGACCACAAACACCAAATGTTCTGAGCGCTTCTACGGCCGAAGAAACAGTTTGAAACGGACTAGATTGGCCAATGGTAAACAAGCCATTTAAAGAAGAGCCCATTTTAAAATAAGCGGTATCATTGCTTAAATCTGGATCGGTGCTAGAATTTGGACTGCTAACATAAGCCACCACATCTACAGGTCCGGCAGCAACATTAACCGAACCGAGGACCAAGGTGGTATCGTTATTAGCACTGCCAAATGTATCAATAGGCGCCGTTAAGGAAGTGGGCGTTTGCAAAACACCATTTACTCGCCAGTTTACCGTTACCGAATTAATCACATTTCTGCCTGCATTTTTAACCTTAACCACCACATCTTGTGTAGTGGCACAACCGGGCGCAATAAGAGGCCTTTCTATGCCTGCATTATTAAACCCTGTAAAAGGATCAAAGCCAATGGAAGGCATACCGCCGCCAGAAAGTGTGTTGGGAGTGGCTGCTGTGGCATTTGCCGCGCTAATATATGAACCTGGGGTAGGTCCAGATTTAATGAGCCAAGTGAATAAAAAAGGAGATTGAGCACCAACGGTGAAATCTACCAATAAAAACTTAGATGGGTCGTATACAAAAGGTGTTTGAAAATCAATGTAAAACCAGTTAGTATCTACATGCACAATTCTAACGCCAGAGCCAGCCACCACATTGGTTTGCCTTGCAGCAGCAGTATTCCATGTAAAACCAATAGCAGGTGCCGAAGAATATTCTCCTAAAGTAATGGTTAAGTTAGCGTAGTTGATGGTATCTACCGAAGCGGTATCTGCAAAGAAATAAATTCTATTAAGTGTTACAAGCCCACTCATTGCATTGCCTGCATTTAAAAACCCAGGAGGATAAAAACACTGCATACGCGTGCCTAAAGTAGCATTGGCACCAAAAGGAATCCCGTTGCCAATATTGCCAGTGGCACGGGTTGGGTTTGCGTTGCGGAAATAAGGTGTGGATATTTGAGTGTAGCCTGCAAAGGCCAAGAAAATGAATAGCAGTAATGTAGAAAGTTTTTTCATCATGGTTACATATTGTATATAACAATGATAACAAAAAAACTTTGAAATCTTTATTTTTCCTCAATCATCACAAAAACATCCTCATCGTCTGCCTTCATTAAATATTTTTCGCGGGCAAATTTTTCTAGGTTTTTGGGGTTGCCAAAAAGCTCTTCTTTTTCTTTCTTTACTTTGGCAATTTCTGCTGTATAATAGGCTTGTTTAGCTTTTAAATCTTTGAGATTTTTACTGTATTCTAATTGGTCGAATACGCTGTTTCTTTCGTTAAATAAAAGCAAAAGAACAAAACCTATCCCTGTCAAGAAATACTTGTTTTTAAGTCGGTTCAGCCAGATAAGTTTTGTTCTTTTCATAAAAAATTATTTTGCGTATTTAAACGATTTTCCTGGGTAATAAGCGTTAGCACCCAACTCTTCTTCAATGCGCAACAATTGGTTGTATTTGGCAATCCTATCTGTTCTGCTGGCAGAACCTGTTTTAATTTGTCCGCTGTTTAAAGCTACTGCTAAATCGGCAATAGTGGTATCTTCTGTTTCACCACTTCTATGACTCATAATATTGGTATAGCTGGCTATGGTAGCCATGTTTACGGTATCTATGGTTTCTGTTAATGAACCAATTTGGTTTACTTTTACCAAGATAGAGTTGGCTATATTTTCGTTGATACCTTTAGACAAACGCTTCACATTGGTTACAAATAAATCGTCGCCCACAAGCTGACAAGTGTTTCCAATGGCTTGGGTTAATTCTGCCCAACCTTTCCAATCGTCTTCGGCACAGCCATCTTCGATAGAAATAATTGGGTATTTTTTCACCCATTCTGCCCAATAGGCAACCATTTGGCTAGGTGTCATTTCGCGTTTGTCTGATTTTTTGAAGATATACAAACCTTTTTCTTCGTTCCAGAACTCGCTCGTGGCAGCGTCCATGGCAATGTAAATATCTTTACCTGGTTTAAAGCCTGCAGCTTCAATGGCTGTAAGAACGGTTTCTATCGCCTCTTCATTCGATTGAATATTTGGCGCAAATCCGCCTTCATCGCCAACGTTTGTGCTATAGCCTTTTTTCTTCAATACTGCTTTTAAATGATGAAAAACAGAGGTACCCATTTGCAAGGCTTCGCTAAAAGTATCGGCGTTGGTAGGCACAATCATAAACTCTTGAAAATCGATAGAGTTATCTGCATGCGAACCTCCGTTTAAGATGTTCATTAAAGGAATAGGCAAGGTATTGGCATTTACGCCTCCAACATACCTATACAAAGGCATGTTAGCCTCAATAGCTGCGGCTTTTGCAACGGCCATAGATACAGCTAAAATGGCGTTTGCACCCAAGTTGCTTTTATTCTCGGTTCCGTCTAATTGCAGCATTCTGCGGTCTATTTCATTTTGTTCAAATACATCTAAACCAATTAATTGGTCGCTAATGGTTTTGTTTACATTTTTAACGGCATTTAAAACGCCTTTTCCCATGTACATGTTTTTGTCGCCATCGCGCAATTCTACGGCTTCGTGAATTCCTGTTGATGCGCCAGATGGAACAGCTGCTCTGCCCATAGCGCCTCCGTCTGTAATTACTTCTACTTCTACGGTTGGATTTCCCCTAGAATCTAAAATTTGTCGGGCGTGAATGTTAATGATTGAACTCATATTTTTTTGGTCTTTAGTATTTGGTCTTTGGTCGTTGGTCTTTGGTCGTTGGTCGTTAGTATTTGGTCGTTGGTCTTTAGTCTTTGGTCGTTAGTTTTTGGTCGTTGGTCTTTGGTTTTCGAATTTCGGATTTAGAATTTCGAATTTAGTTTTTCATCATTTGTATAAAGTCATCAAAAAGGTATCGGCTGTCTTCGGGACCGGGGGCGGCTTCTGGGTGGTATTGCACCGAGAATGCTTTTTTGTCTTTAATTCTAATTCCTTCCACGGTATTATCATTTAAGTTTATGTGGGTTAATTCTACCGGTGGGTGGTTCATTGTTTCTTCTAAACTCACGCCAAAACCATGATTTTGCGATGTAATTTCGCATTTGCCGGTAACAAGATTTTTTACAGGATGGTTTAATCCGCGGTGACCGTTAAACATTTTAAAGGTATGCAAACCTTGCGATTCGGCCAACATTTGATGTCCCAAACAGATACCGAACAAAGGAATATTCTTTGCTACAATTTGTTTTACCAAATCAACTTGGTAAGGCATTACGGCAGGGTCGCCCGGACCATTGCTAATCATAAAACCAGTTGGGTTAAATTGCAACATTTCATCCAAAGTGGTTTGGCAATTAAATACAGCTAGGTAGGCGCCTCTTTCTACCAAGCACCTCAAAATATTTTGCTTTACGCCAAGGTCTAATACTGCCACTCTAATTTCAGATTCAGCGTTACCAAGGTAGTAAGTTTCTTGGGTAGATACCGAGCTCGAAAGCTCTAAACCTTCCATTGAAGGAACAGCAGCCAATTGGGCTTTAAGTTCTTCAATAGATTTTCCTTCCGAAGAAATAATGGCGTTCATGGCACCTTTGCTGCGCACATGCCTCACCACTTCGCGGGTATCAATATCTGCAATGCCCACAATATTGTTTAGGGCAAAATATTCTTGCACGGTGGCATCGGCTTGTTTGCGCGAGTAAGGCACGTTAAAGTTTTTGCAAACTAGGCCTGCAATTTTAATCGAGTTAGATTCTTGCTCATCTTGGTTCACCCCGTAATTGCCAATATGCACGTTGGTTTGAAGCAAAATTTGACCGGTATAACTAGGGTCGGTAAAAATTTCTTGGTAGCCTGTCATGCCGGTATTAAAACAGATTTCTCCGGTGGTTGAACCAATTTTTCCGATGGAGGTACCCATAAAAACGGTACCATCAGCTAGCAATAAGGTAGCTGGAAACTTATTGACTGTTCTATTCAAAGTAGTTTAGATTTTGGCAAAAGTAGGAATTGAAAGTTTCATGTGCAAATATAAGTATCCACTTAGTTGTGCGTAAGTGCGGTATCCATTAATCCTAGTGCTTTATCCATGTGCTTAATAATAAATTGGTCTGAACCAATATTTCTATAGCTCACCGAATTATTGCTTGGGTCGAACAAATAATCTTTGGCCCACTCTTGATGGTTTTGGGCCAATTGAACGATGGCCTCTGCTAAGTATGTTACCTCGGCATTGCTGCTGGTTGGGTGAATAGAAGCTCTAATCCAGCCTGGTTTTTCGGCATAATTGCCAGCATCTATCATTTGGGTAATTTTAGATGAATACTCGGGTTGAACATGCAATAGGTAATGACCATAAGTTCCAGCGCAAGAGCAGCCTCCGCGGGTTTGTATGCCAAATTTATCGTTGAGCATTTTTACGCCCATATTGTAATGTAAATCCTCAATATAAAAAGAAACAATGCCCAATCTATGTTTGTGTTGCCCTGCCAAAATGTGAATATTGGGGATAGGTTCAAGCCGATTAAATAATATTTGTAATAGCTCTTCTTCTCTTTTTAAAATATTGTTTACTCCCATTTTATTTTTTAAACCAATGGCCAAAGCGGTTTTTATGGTTTGTAAAAAAGCGGGTGTTCCGCCATCCTCGCGGGTTTCAATGTCTTCATAATAACGTCTTCCTCCCCAAGGGTTTGTCCATTCTACGGTTCCACCACCCGAATTATCGGGCACTTGGTTGTGGTATAACTTTTTGTTAAACACCAAAACACCCGCTGTTCCTGGTCCGCCCAAGAATTTATGGGGCGAAAAATAAATGGCATCCAAATAGGCTTGTGGGTCGCTTGGGTGCATGTTAATATCTATATAAGGCGCGCTGCAAGCAAAATCTACAAAACACCATCCGCCATTTTGATGCATTAACTTAGCCACTTGGTGGTAGGGCGTAAAAATTCCGGTAACGTTAGAACAAGAGGTGATAGCGGCAATTTTTACTTTTCTATTGGCATGCTTTTGCAATAAAACTTTTAAATTATCTAAGGAAAATAGTCCGTCTTCTGTTGGTTCAACAATAACTACATCTGCAATGGTTTCAAGCCAAGACGTTTGATTGGAGTGATGCTCCATGTGACTAATAAATACCACAGGTCTATCTTGCATGAGGGGAAAAACATTGGATTTAAAGTTTTCATGTATTTTAAAACCAAGAATCCGCTGAAATTTATTTACCACATCTGTCATGCCGCTACCCGACGAAATAAGGGCATCTTCCTCATTGGCATTTACATGTTGTTTAATAATTTTTTGAGCTTGGTGGTAAGCGTAAGTTAGTCCTTTACCAGTGGTATTGGTATCGGTGTGGGTATTGGCCACAAAGGGTAAAATTTGTGAAATAAGGGTTTGTTCAATGGGCATATAACACCTGCCACTGGCTGTCCAATCTGCGTACAAAATGCGTTTTGCTTCCCCTTCTACATTGATAAAATCTTGGTTCAAACCAATAATATTTTCTCTAAAGGGTTCAAAATATTTTTCTAAACTCATGTATGTATAATTTTTTATTCTTCTACAAAATCAATGTTACCCGGCAATTCAAGGGCTTTAATATCACCAATGGCACTTCCAGCAATACCTTTTACCGAGCCATAAAAATCGATGGTATTGTGAATTACCTTTTCAATTTGTTTTTCGCGTTGTTTCCAAATGCGTTGCAGGGCGCGCTTTTCCGACTCTAAATCAGATTGCATTTGAGTAAATCCTTCTACAATGGCTTCAATTTGCAATTTAAAAGTATTGCTGGTTAAAAAATCGTAGAGGAGGCTCATTTTATCTCCTTTGTTTTCTTGCGTAGAAAGGGCGGCATCTAGTTGCACAATGCTTTCTCTTAACACCTTGCACAAACCTTTAAACTCTTCATAATTACAAATCCAAATGCCCTCTTTCATGCTCATTCTTTCCATACCCGCGGGCATGGCATCTGTAACTAAAACGCCAATATTGGCACCTTTTTCTCTGATATCTGTTTTAAATTTTTCTATCCAAGTAGCTTGAAAATCTTTGGTACGTTTGCTTTCATAATAGATGGTACCGCAGTTTTGGCGCGTTCTGGTATTTACGGTTTGAACACAATCGCCGCCTCGGGCACCTTTTTTAATTTCGGAGATGGTATCTAATGGAAATTGAGCAATGAGCCATTCTTCAATGGCTAATTCTTGCACCTCACCTTGCAATTGCATAGAGCCTTGCTCCTGCTTTCGCTTCATTTCTTCGGTTAATTTCTTTTGGTCTTCTAACTGCTTTTGAAGCTCTTTTATGGTTAGTTCGGTGCGGTCTTGTTCCAGCTTTTTAATTTTATCTCGTTCCTCGTTAAGTCGCACGCTCAGCGACTTTTCTGCTTCCATGAGGGTTTGTTCTTTCACCAAATCCTTTTCTCTTTTCAACTGCTCTATTTCGGCTTTGGTTCGGTTAAGCTCTTTTAATTGCTCTTGTTTTTGGTTCAGTTCGTTTTCTAATAATTTGAATCGCTCCGATTGTTCCTCGTTTAATTTAAGTTTTATAGCCGACTCTAAAACCAGCTTTTCTTCTTTCAATTTTTGCTGCAATTTCTCCTGAAAAAGTTGATTTTCCTTACTCTTTTTCTCCTCAAAATCTAGTTTTTGTTTTTGGAGCAACTCCAATTCGTTTTCGTATTTACTACGTTCTTTGGCCAGTTCTCTATGCAGTTTCTGTTTTATATCTTCTTCTAATTGATGCCGTAACACCTCGCTAACATCTATCGTTTCACCACAATTGGGACAATGAATTGTATTCTCTTTTTCCATTACTCAAATAAAAGCAATATTCTTTAAAAGAACATAAAAGAATCGCATTTGAATAAATAGAATTATCCAAATAATTTAAACTCATTTACATACTAAAAAATCATCAAAGAAAATATATTCCTTTTTATGGGAGGCATAGCTGGGGTTATCGCCACCCAAAAACACACTAAACACAAATTGATCTATTTTCAGTTTATCAGAATCGGAAAAGGTTATATCCTTTTTTTGAACCATTAAACTATCATTTATGTAGCCTTCGATTACTCCATTTTTTTTATGCAAATCGTTTATAATAATGTGTTGTTTAATGGAATACCATTTATTTCTTTCGAAGGTGAAATAGGATTCACCATTTTTAAAAAATAGGGTATCGCCAAATTGTCCATTTTGATTTTTGTGATAAAGCCAAAAGCACAGTTTTCCTTCCTGCCAAAACATAAGTCGTGCACTCCACCCATCCAAACCATTCGGTTTTTTACCACCAGTATTTGCTTTACCACCCGCTAATCCCGGTAATTTACCCCCTTTAACAAAACAAAAATTTGAGTCGAACTTTACCTTAAAAATGAAGTTAAGTTCTTTATAGGAAGAATCAAATTTTAAAGACCATTGCTGTCCGGGGATTGGCCCAGCAATTGACTCAGGAATTATTGCCTTTAAGCACCTTGAATGGTCGTTTACTATTTCTGGTTTTTGTCCGTTTAACCCAAGGTAAAAAAGTATTCTATCTTTATAACCCCACAAAAATTCGGGATTATTAAAATCTTTATTTATTTGAGATATTGAGAGTAAACCCAATGGAGAAGCTTCAAAATTTTGTTCAAAAACTATTTGCTTATTTTCAGGCACAATTGGTTTTGGTCTGCAACTTAAAAATAGGCTAAGTAAGCAAAAGCCGTATAACTTTTTATTCATCATTTTTAAATTTTAAAACGCCATTTTCATTTAGTAAATGGAGCAATGAATTATTGAATTTATTTACTCCTGTTTGGGTTAAGTGATGCGCATCATAAAAATCATTTGTATCGCTTAAATTTAGGGCATATTCATCATTAAAGTTATAAAAGTTAGCCACTTCTTTAAATCTTAAGTTCACCTCTTGATTATTTAAATAATTATTATAAAACGGTTTGGTAACTGGGGCTTGAACCAATACAAATGGAATTTTATTTGCTTTCAGAAGATGAATAGATTTTTGAAAGGCTTGCCATTGTTCTTCTTTAAACATCCAATGTAGTTTTGGATGTTGCTTTTCTGAAAGACTTACATTTTTGAGCAAATTAGTTTGAACAAAACCTCCATTTATATAGGAATCTAGCTCATTGGTTGTTTTCTCTAGAAACAGATGTTTTTGAAAGAAAAGCTGACTAAAAGTGGCAAAAATGAGGGTATTAAATGCAGTAATATGCTTTAACTGAATAGCGTTTTGATACCTTAAAGAAACATTATTAGAATTTGAAATAATATCAACACCAGACTCGAGTCCGTCCAATTCAAAATTTTCTGGAAAGACTTCGTAAATTACCAATTTGGGTTGAAATTGATGTAGGTATGTATGTAATAATATATTGGTTTGAATGGGAGTTTGATTGCTTGAACCAAAATTAAAAGTTGAGAAACCTCTTTTAGCAAAAATTCTGTTATCGAAACCTCTATAAGTATGCGAGGAGCCCAGAAACAAAATGTCTATATTTTGTATACTATCGGCTTGTTTTAATCGGGTATGCATAAATCCACTTAAACCAAGTTTGTATTTTAGGTTTTTGTTTAAGTATGAGGGCATCAACACTCCCCACAATACCAAAAAAGTAATATAACATAGGGCAAAAACCAGTAATGAAACTACTATTTTTTGTAGGAATAATTTCATATTAAAACTGAAAATAAATAAAAGGTGAAGACGCTACTTGGGCATACATTGCCATTAGGAAAATAATAAAGCCATAAAAAATCCATCGCAATAATTGGGTTGAACCAACAAAGACATTTTCAATGGCAAATGAATCTTTCTTACCTTTCCATTCAATAAAAACAAAAAAGAAAATTAGGATCAAACAGAGCAATGCATATTTATACGCTGGTAAAATAAATGGATTAGAAATGATACTTGGATTTATCAAATTGTTGAGGTAGGAGAACGCAGCTGATAAATTCTCTGACCTAAAGAAAATCCATAAAAAAGTAACCAATAAGAAGTTTAATAAAACCTTTGTAAACCCAATTAATCTAAGCCAATTTCTACCTGATGAGGGGGGGGGGTAATAGGCCTGAAATTAAACGCGTTAACGCTTGTATAAACCAAGAAAAACAGGGCATTTAATAGCCCCCAAAATACAAATGTCCAATTGGCTCCATGCCACAATCCACTTATTAGAAAAATAATTAAAACATTTCTAGACTTGTTCAACCAAGTACCCCTGCTGCCTCCAAGTGGAATAAAGACATAATCTTTAAACCAAGAGGTTAAAGAAATGTGCCAAGATTTCCAGAAATCAACTATATTTTTAGTAAAGTAAGGATAAGAAAAATTTCGTAAAAAGGAAATACCAAAAAGGTTCCCCACTCCTATTGCTATATCTGAGTATCCAGAAAAATCGCAATAAATTTGAAAGCTAAAAAACACAGCACCTAATACCAAAGCTGAGGCAGGCAATGTGTTGTGGTTTGCAAAAGTATAATCAACAAGAACCTGGCAATTATCTGCAATAACCATTTTTTTAAACAGTCCCCACAAAATTTGCTTCAAGCCTTTTATGCCATCAACATATTTAAACACTCTTAAACGGGTTAGTTGGGGCAAAAGGTGCCCTGCCCGCTCAATTGGCCCCGCCACTAAAAGTGGAAAAAAACTTACAAATAACCCATAAGCTAAGATATCTTTGGTAGGTTCAAACCGCTTGTAATAAATATCTATTACATAAGATATACCGTGGAATGTATAAAAGGAGATTCCAACTGGCAGTATAATTTGAATATAGGCAGGATTTTGGTCAATGCCAATGAGGTTTAGCAAGCTAGAAAATCCTTCGATAAAAAAATTAAAATATTTAAAGAATCCCAGTAAACCTAAATTAATTGAGATGCTTATCCATAACCAAGTTTTTCTGGTTAAATCGGTTTTGGCGTTATGAATTTTTAATCCGGTATAAAAATCTAAAGCAGTTGAAAAGGAGAGCAACAACAAAAACCTGTAATCCCAAAAGCCATAAAAAATATAACTAACTAGAATTAAAAACGCGTTTTGAAATACAGTTTTTTTGGGCAGAACAAACCAAAAAAAACTGAAAGTAGCCACTAAAAAAAACGCAAATTTGAAGGTGTGAAACAGCATTTATTTTCTCATATTTTCATTGATGTCAAAGCTATTATTTATTTAAAAATTACCAAGCCTATTTATTTACAAAAACTCACCCTCCTCCTATTTGTTACATTCCTAAAAAACCTTAATCTTGCGGTGGGGGGAAAAAGTCCATAGTCCATAGTCGATAGACCATAGTTGATGGTTTAGTTGCTTTTTGTTAATTAGGCCAAAAAATTCTAGAGACTAATGATGCACAGAAACGACTTTAGGGACTTCAGCGACAAAAGACTAAAGACAAAAGACCAAGGACTAAAGACTTAAGACTAAAGACCAAAAACTAAAGACTAAAAAAATGAATCATTGGCTAGTAAAATCGGAGCCCTTTAAATACAGTTGGGAGCAATTTGAAAAAGAGGGAAAAACTTTTTGGGATGGCGTAAGAAATTACCAGGCCCGAAACAACCTGCGTGATATGAAAAAAGGAGATTTAGTGCTTTGGTATCATAGCAATGAAGGAATGGAAGTAGTGGGTATTGCCAAAGTGGTTAAAGAAGCTTACCAAGACCCAACCACCGACGAAACAGCCTGGGTTGTAGTAGATTTAAAGCCTTTCAAAAAATTAAAGCGGGCAGTAAGTTTGGCAGAAATTAAGGCTGATCCAAGGTTGCAGCAAATTGGATTGGTTCGGCAAGGAAGACTTTCGGTTCAGGCCTTAAAACCGGAAGAGTTTGATGCCATTTTGGATTTATCGAGCACAAAAAAATAAACTTCACAATATCTCAAAGTTTTTTAGCATATTTGAGGCACTGCAAATGCCAGTAAAGAGGGTAAATGGACATGGAATCCAAAATTATTTTAGAAAAAAAACAACTCGAAATTACCATAGATAGGCTGTGTTTTGAGCTTATTGAACGACTGGGAGATTTTACAGATACTGCCTTAATTGGCATGCAACCAAGGGGAATATTTTTGAGTAGAAGAATTAAAAATCGCCTTGAAAGTATTTTAGGAAAACAACCTTTTTTTTATGGTGAATTGGATATTGCCTTTTACCGCGACGATTTTAGACGTGGTAATGAACAAATTTTACCCAGCGAACTCAAAATTGATTTTAACATAGAAGGCAAAAAAATTGTGCTGATTGATGATGTGCTTTATACCGGACGGTCTATACGGTCTGCCTTGGATGCACTCACCGATTTTGGCAGACCTTCTAAAGTAGAATTATTGGTTTTGGTAGATAGAAAATATAGCAGAGATTTGCCTATTCAACCAGATTATATTGGCATTTCTGTGGATACCCGCAGCAATGATAAAGTGAAGGTAGAATGGAAAGAAAATAGTAAAAAAGACTCGGTTCAAATTGTGACCAATCAATAATATGAAAAAGTTTTCGCAGAAACATTTACTCGGAATTAAAGACATAACAGCTGATGATATTCAATTGGTATTTGAAACAGCTGATAATTTTAAATCCATTATTAATAGGCCTATTAAAAAAGTACCGAGTTTAAGAGACATTACCATTGCCAATGTGTTTTTTGAAAATTCAACGCGTACAAGAATTTCTTTTGAATTGGCTCAGAAAAGACTCAGTGCCGATATCGTTAATTTTTCAGCCTCATCTTCTTCAGTTTCAAAAGGTGAAACTTTAATTGATACGGTAAACAATATTTTAGCCATGAAAGTAGATATGGTGGTAATGCGCCATCCTGCTCCTGGCGCTTGCCAATTTCTTGCCAAACACGTAGATGCCCAAATTATAAACGCCGGCGACGGAACCCACGAACATCCCACACAAGCCTTGCTCGACGCCTACTCTATTAGAGAAAAATTAGGGTCGGTAATAGGGAAAAAAGTGGTTATTGTAGGAGATATCACTCATTCTAGAGTTGCTCTTTCAAATATCATTTGCCTTCAAAAATTAGGCGCAGAAGTGATGGTTTGTGGTCCTACCACCCTTATTCCTAAACACATAGGAGCCTTGGGTGTAATGGTAGAACACAATCTTCAAAAAGCGCTAGAATGGTGCGATGTGGCCAATATGTTGCGCATACAATTGGAGCGCCAAGACATAAAATATTTCCCGAGTTTAAGAGAATATAGCATGTTGTATGGTTTAGACAAAGCACGCTTAGATTCGCTCCAAAAAGAAATCGTAATTATGCATCCTGGCCCCATTAATAGAGGGGTAGAAATTACCAGTGATGTAGCCGATAGCAAACATTCTATCATATTAGACCAAGTAGAAAACGGCGTAGCCACAAGAATGGCTATCATGTTTTTGTTGGCTGGCAGGGCGTAAAAAAAATCTCCCAAACATTTGCGTGTTTGGGAGATTTTTTATCGAGTGGGATGGTTATTAAAAACCAAACGAGACTACTTTTTCTACCATGTTTTTAGAACCCATTACAATGGGTACACGTTGGTGTATTTCTGTTGGTTCAACCTCTAATATACTTTGAGCGCCTGTGGTGGCTAAACCTCCCGCTTGTATGGCAATATAGCCCATCGGAATACATTCAAACAATAACCTCAATTTACCATTGGGAGCTTTTGCAGTTGGTGGGTAAATAAATACGCCACCTTTTAATAAATTTCGGTGAAAATCGGCCACCATAGAACCAATATACCTGGCAGAATACGGTCTATTGCTGGCCTTATCAGATTCTTTAACCCAGTTGAGGTAATCGGTAACTCCCGCAGGAAATTCACCTGCATTTCCTTCATTAATAGAGTATATTTTTCCATCGGATGGGGTTTTAATATCTGGGTGACTCAAACAAAACTCACCAATACTTGGGTCGAGCGTAAAACCATTAACGCCCTTACCTGTGCTGTAAACAAGCATGGTAGAGCTACCATAAATTACATATCCACCAGCTACCAATTCGCTGCCTTTTTGCAATACATCTGCCAAAGTTGGTTCAGTTCCTGGTTCTGTAACCCTGCGGTAAACAGAGAAAATAGTACCAATAGAAACATTTACATCAATATTGCTTGAACCATCTAATGGATCAATGCAAATTACATATTTACCATTTTTAGAATAGGCACCCTGCAAAGGAATCATATCATCGTTCTCTTCGCTGGCCATGGCACAAACCTCGCCTCCTTTTTCTAAGGCCCAAATAAAGGTTTCGTTTCCAATTATATCTAATTTTTTAACATCTTCACCTTGCACATTTACAGAACCATATTCTCCTAAAATTTGAGTTAATCCTGCTTTGTTTACTTCGGCACTAATCATCTTTGCAGCAATACCAATATCACGCAAAATCCTTGATAATTCGCCTTTAGCGTATGGAAAATCTTGTTGTTTCTCAATAATAAATTGTCCGAGTGTTGTAATGGCCATAAGTGTTTAATTTTGCGCAAACCTATGATTATTCAGCAATTTATACAAATACGAAATGTTAGCTTTTATCTTACCAATGTTATTGAACCACTATACGTATACTTTTTACCATTAAAACTGGTTGCGTTTACCTGGTAAATGTAGGCGTCTTGCTGACAATCTTGCCCTTTGTTAAAGTCTTTTCCATTCCATCCTTCATTTGGATCGTAGGTCTTATCTGTCATGTAAGTTTCATATACTTTCTGACCCCAACGGTTAAACAAAAATATTTCGATGGTTTCAAATCCTGTGGCACTTACTTTAAACGTTTTGTTGCAATTAAATCCACAATCTACAGTACTACCACCTCTTCCATCTGAGCTAATTGGGCGGAATACGTTTGGAATAAACACCGTAATATCTGGGTCTATACGAACACGACGTAAAGTTGAATCATAGCAACCATTAGGACTGATTGCAGTAAGTTTAACCCATTGCCAACCGGTATCTGCTGCAAACTGTACTTGTTTAGGTTCAAACGTATAGTCTACCCTTGGTATGTTGGGTATAAGAGGTGGGAAATACCAAATATATTGTAAAGCGGCATTATCTGCAATGGTAGTTTGATTAAAGAAATCAAAGTTTGGCTTTGCAATGGTTGTGCTTTCTGGGTTGGTGGTAAATGCTGCCACTGGTGATGGCCATGCCGTTACTGGGGCATCAGCCGTATCAGTACATCCATCTGCTTCTACAAATAAATAAACCCTATGATTACCTGGCTGCGTGTACAAACCACTAAATACAGTTTGGTCGAACGGTGCCGGGTTAGCTGGAGTATTGTTAAAATCAGTTACATCTACAAACCACTTGTAGGTGCTTCCTGCTACACTGCTTGGCACTGCCGTATAAGTGGCATTTAAGGTTAATCCATAACGTGCATCCACACAACCTCTATCTGGTGCTATACTAAAGTTGGCCTCAGGTTTTGGTTTAATAATATACGTTGCCGAATCGCTCACTGCCGCACACACATCAGGGTCGGTAGTTAAATCTACTGTGGTTGCTCTAAAAGTAATTCGTCCACGGGCAATATCTGCTGCGGTTGCTGTATATGCTATACCCGCTGCGCCATTATCTGCAATGCTGCCATTGCCATCTGGTGTAGACCAACTCCAAGTATACGGTGCACTTGGTACCGTTATAAACCCTACATTAAACACCGCGCCATAAGAACACACCGTGCCATCGTCTGTAATATTTATTTGCGGTGGATCTTGAACCCTAATATTAATAGAGTCTCTGTTATCGCAACCGGTACCTGGGTCTTTGTAATAGTACTTCACATTGTATAATCCTGCTGGAACATTATCTATGGTAAATCTTCCGGCGGTTACATCAAAATTAGCTGCTGGCAATACAGGGAAACTGCTCATCTCTCCTTCTGTGGTTGGTATATTATTAGGGTTCATAAAAAACAATACACTGCCTCTAGTTTTACATATGGCACTATCGCTTGATGTGGCATAATCTATATCTACAACAGGGTTCTCGTTTACCTGAATGGTGGTGGTATCTGCTACCCTACAAGTAGTTGAAGTATCAGCATACACCAAAGTATATTGGCGGGTATAGTTTTCTAAAATAGGACTATTAGGATTAAACGTTCTGCCACCATTTGTAATAGCAGGTCTGTATATTTGGTCTGGTGCTCCAATATACCAATAACTGCTCTGTGGATTGGCCGAGGTAGTGCTTCTTCCCAACATGTGATTATCTAATTCTACTGCACTTCCAGAACGGCACAATGATGGAGCAATACCTGTTTCCAATTTAGGTGTGCGGATTACCCCAAACACGGCAGTATCTGTGGCCACACAACCACCAATAGGTGATGGTGCAAAAAAGCCGCCTACTGCTGGTGTAAATGATACTGAGTTATTTAATGGGAAGGTAGCGGTAAATCGATACGTTATGATATTGGTATCGGGTAAACTTACTACATCTGCTGCTTGCGGGTTAAACGCATAATAATTAATACCTGCATTGGGCTTATAGATTCCTCGTCCAGTCCACTCTTCATTGGTAGCCAAAGCTCCTCCATTAGGAGAATACAACTGCGAACCCGGATTGATATTAAACACGCTCGCAAAATCGCAGAAGGTTCTACTTGGACCCGCATTAATCAAAGGTACTGGGAAGATTGAAATTACAATAGAGTCGGTAATTCTACATCCATCGGCATCATTTACCGTAAGGCGAATGATATTTCCCCTAGCAGGAGTTGGTGGCGCAGGAGGTAAATTTGCCAAGTTAGATATGATAACTTGATTTCCGGTAATCGCACTTGGATTTGGTGGGTAAGTCCATACCGAGGTAATTAAACCAGGCTTATTCGTAGAAGTGATACTTGGTAATAAAACCACATTGGTATTTCTACACAACGACATGTGATCGGGTCTGTTAATAATTGGCAATGGTTTTACAACCACATCCATGGTATCAACATGCGAGCAACCCACGCCGCCATAAGTTAAGAAACCTGTAACTTGGTAACTCGTATTGGTTGGAGGAGATACATTTAAAGTAGCGCTTCTACTTAATACCACATTTGGATCTGAAATAGGAATAGCCCTCCACTGAAAACTATCTATGGCCGCTGTTGTACCCGTAGCAACTATATTAATAGGTGGATCTTTCTCGCATATGGTGCGGTTTGGACCAGCACTTACAGGTACTTGCTCATTAATATAAACCATAATGGTATCTAATTGCGAGCACCCGTTGATATCGGTTTTTCTAACAATGTACTGACCACTATCTCTAGGTGTAATTTTCTGAGAAACAGAATCGCTTAGAACAGGTGATACTGGAATTTTTCTCCATCTCCAAACACTCACACTGCCGTTGCTATTTCCTGCGTCTACAGTATCGGTGGTTCCAAAGCAATAACGTGCAGAGCTTGGTAGTTCTTTTAAAGGTAAGTTACGCGTAAACACATTTAATAAAGCAGAATCTCGGCAACCATTTAAATCTTGAATCAACACTTTATACGAACTGGTAACGCCAGGAATACCTGGATTAATAGAGAAATTTGAATCAATTCCGAAAGGACGTAAAACAGTGTTTGAACCCATACCACCACTGTATAAAGTATAGCGATATGAATTACCATAAGGCGTACCAAATTTACCACTGGCTTTGGTTACAACAGGTGTTCCAAAACAGTTAAAAGTATCACGTACACTTACATCAACAGAGGTTGGAACCAAAACAGAATCCCAAATATTATCATTCGGACAACCATTGGGAGCTGGTGGAGCCGTGGTAGTTAATTGCAAACGTATTCTATGCCAACCGCCTTGTGTAAATTTGTGGTTACTCACATTTGGCCCATTATACTGAACATAAGAATTGGTATTTGGACCAGATTCTACCAAAAATTTTGTGTAGGAATGGTTTAGCGGAACGGTATTGGTTTGGGTATATCCAAAGTCGTAAAAACCACAATTTTTATTCACTTTTTGGATGGTGGCAGTTGGAACCCTTCTTACTAAAATACTAAAAGAACGCGTGGTTCTGGCTGGAATAGGACAAGCTCTATCTTTTACCGTAACCACAAAATAATAAGGTAAATTACTGGCCATTTCTGGACCAGGTGTCCAACAAAATCGCATACTATCATACTTTGGTCCTTGCGAAGTTCGGTTGGCAGGATTATAGGCTTTTACAAAAGTAGCACCCTTGCTTACCATTAAAGTTGGAGCGTTCCAGGTCATGTCTGTGGTATCCCAACCAGCGGTATTGTCCCAACCAGAAACGATAAAACATACTTGTTGGCCGGCACAAATGGAATGACTAAAATTGGGTTGTGGAACGGTTAAGGTGCCATCCATAGTAAAGGTTCGTAATACAGGTGGATTATTGGCCGGACAAACTTTGCTATAAAACTGAATATCCCGTCGGGTTATGCCCATTAGCGTTGGCACCCCACCAATCATTTTCCATTGCCGTACCTCAATAATAAGGTTCGCCACAAAATTTCCCATTGGTCTGAACCGAATATCACCCGTAACCCCATCTATATTAATACCAATTGGGGGAACGGCCGGAGGCGATTGAATGGGAGCTCCCAAATAGGGCAATGGCACATTGGGACTATAAGGTGAAACATAAGGAGCCTGTGCACCCGCGCTCACCAAAGATTGACCAAAAGCATAACTTAACGAATCACCATCAGGGTCGATGGCACCTAGGTTATAGGTAAAATCTTGTCCGGCGCAAGTTACTGCTACCGGGTCGTTGGTAAAAGTTGGTGAAGAATTACAAGGGGTAGCACATCTATTGATAACTGCTTCGGTATAAAAACCCAATGATGATGGGTTGGCTAAAGTAGTAATGGCAGTGTTTCTGCAGCAAGTACTAAAACCTACACTTACCAAACAACAACTTGCAGGTACGGATGCTAAACTAACAGTTCCCTCAAAAGTATATACTTCAATACCGGGGGTAAAAGTTCCGGGAGTACGAGTTCCGCAATTATTGCAAATAGTTTTTTCTTGGGAGCATAATTGAACCACATCAAATCCACTTACGGCAGTTACAACAGCCAAACTAGAACTTCCAAAAGAAACACCAGCACAAGGACTAGCAGGTAAGCCAGACCCAGCAGGCACATTGGCGCCACGCAACGAAACCGATAATTGACAAGAAGGACTTAAGCTTGTTGGGCAATTAGGACACATAGGAATCCCTTGACAATCTCGGTAAATTTTAAACATTACCTGGTATACACCCGGAGTTGTTGTGCAGGCATAAGACACGTCGGACCCAACTACGTGATCGGCTTTTACCAAATTTAGCTGCAATAACATAAACAGCGATGCAACAAAAAATGGGAAACGAATAAATGGTATACGGAAAAGCATTGTTTAAATTTTATAGGACAAAGTTACAATGCGTAAATTAAAGATTTTCTTAATATTGACAATAAAAAAAATAAATAATTATTGAGCGAATAAATTTTTAGGTTCAAAACCCTTAGAAATAAAAATGTACTTGTATCTTTGTTTCAATAATTGTGCAAGAATGAGAGTATTTAAATTTGGAGGCGCTTCAGTTAAAAATGCCGAAGCGGTAAAAAATGTAGGAAAAGTATTAGAAACATTTGGCGGAGAGGAAGTACTTGTGGTAGTAAGTGCTATGGGAAAAACTACCAATGCTTTAGAGTTATTGGCCAAAGCATATTACAACGGAGATTCAAACAAAAACGAATTGTTTAAGGAAGTTAAAACCTTTCACGACGAAATTATAAAAGGCTTATTGCATACCATCGACAGTAGAACTTATCATGATATAGATAATTTATTTATAGAGTTAGACTGCGAATTAGAAAACACTCCCGACAAAAATTTTGATAAGATATATGACCAAATAGTAAGTTATGGCGAAATATTTTCTTCCAGAATTTTAAGCGCCTACCTAAACGAAACCGGCATTAAAAACCGTTGGATGGATGCGCAAAACTTTATTTCTACAGACGATACCTACCGCGAAGGAAAAGTAGATTGGGAATCTACCAGTATGTTAATTTCCAAAAAATTAAAGCCAATTGTAAAAAAGCAAATGGTGGTAACACAAGGTTTTATTGGAAGAAATAAAGATAATTTTACGGTTACCTTAGGCAGAGAAGGTTCAGATTATTCAGCTGCTATTTTTGCTTATGGATTAGATGCAGAGCAAGTAACTATTTGGAAAGATGTAGCCGGGGTAATGAATGCTGACCCTAAAAAATTTCCTGATGCTATAAAGATTGATGCTATAAGTTATCCGAGTGCCATAGAAATGGCGTATTATGGTGCCACCGTAATTCACCCAAAAACCATACAACCCTTGCAAAGCAAACAAATACCTTTGTTTGTAAAGTCGTTTTTAGACCCACAAGCCAAAGGAACTGTGGTTGGCGTAAAAAAAGAAGAAGAGCAATTGCCGCCAACAATTATTTCCAAAGGTAACCAAGTTTTATTAGCCATTAGCAGCAAAGATTTTTCGTTTATTGTAGAAGATAATTTGAGTAAAATTTTTAATGCTTTTGCCTTACACAAGGTGAAAATTAACCTCATGCAAAACTCGGCTATCAGTTTTATTGTATGCGTAGATAATGAGCCAGAGAAAATTGAAAAACTAAAAGAAAACTTAGGTTCAGCCTACACCTTGCAAGTTAATGAAGGCTTAGAATTATTAACCATTAGCAATTATGACGAAGCCAGTTTGAATAAAATAATAGGTAACAAAGACATCTTAATTGAGCAAAAAACAGGCAAAAATTTACAGGTGGTTATTTAGGTAATTCGAAAGAAAATTATATACAAACAAAAACCAAACTACTCACTAATATTTGGCAATACAAAAGAAATTTTGGTACCTTTACCTTCTTTGCTTTCTATCCAAATTTTGCCGCCACCGTTTTCAATGTACTCTTTGCAAAGCAATAAACCCAATCCGGTTCCACGCTCATTTTTAGTGCCATACGTAGAGTAATGGTCGGTAGAAGAGAACACTTTATCTAATGCTTCTTGGTTCATACCAATCCCAGAATCTATGATTTCTATGAGCGTTTGATTATTGCTTATGTCTTTAGCAACTATTTCTATGGCGCTGCCTGCATGAGAAAATTTAATAGCATTGCTTAGTAAATTTCTAAACAATAAATTTAAGTGATGCTTGTCTATAAACACAGCGTGTCGCTGAGAATTATCGTACTTTAAAACAAGGCTCTTCTCCCCTAACTGAATTTTAAACAAATCCATCATTTCTTGAATAGGCCTGCGAATATCAATTAATTCAGGCTCGCTTTTAACGCCGTTTAACTGACTTCTTGACCATTGCAGCAAGTTTTCCAAAGTTAGGTTTAAGGTATCTACATTTTTGCTAATATTACTTAAAGACTTCTTTAACTCTTCGTAGGTTAAATCATCCTCTGCAACCCATGCTAATACAGTACTTAACGACTTTATAGGAGCTCTTAAATCGTGGGCAATAATAGAAAATACTTTATCTTTTATTTGATTACTTTGCTCCAAAGCCACAGTGTTTTGATTGAGTTCTGCCGTGCGTTTTTCAATAATTTCTTGTTGATTTTTATTGATATTCAATAACTCATTCGATAATAATTCAACCTTGGTAAAAGTATTTGAGAACAGCCTCGTAATTACCATAGCCTGAATAATGGCATAAATTAAAATGCCTAAAGGCATGGCATAAAAGGTTTTAATAACAGCCTGACTGTAAAAAATATCATTAACACCCGCAACAATTACCAAGAAAGTAGCCAATCCAACTTCCATTGCATAAGGTCGTTTAACTAAATTAATTTTTACCACCAAATTAAGCATGTAGGCCAACAGTAATCCACAAAAAATTAAATAATAAGGAATGGCAAAAGAGGCATAAAAAACAGGCAAGAATAAAAACAAAAAGCAGGCAGCTATTTGAATAACTTGAATACCCTTAAATATACTTGAGTTAAAATCGCGTGGGAATAAACACCTTAAATATAAAAACCCAAACAACAGCATTAAAACCAGCGAAATATATTCTAGTTTTACAATCACCTCCCATGGAAATCCGATTGAAATTTGTCTTAGCAATATTTCTCCGGTTGAACCAATTCTAATAGCTGCAAATAAACAGGTTAAAGCAAAATATAAGGATGTTTTATCTGAAGTTTTGGTATAATAAAAACTCAGAAAATAGCTAAATAGTAAAAATAATGAACCAAATAAAAAGGCTTCTACTATGCTATTTCTGTTGTCGGATATTTCCATGATTTGGGGTAAACCTATTGAAGGAGTAAACCACAAACCACCGTTTCTATATTGAAAATTACTAACCTGAATGGCAATTTCAACAGTATCTGTTTCTACTTCAAAAGAAATTAGATAGGGGTGGAAATCGGGTTTAGCATGATTGGCATCGATAGAGAAAATGCCTGTTTCACGTAATAACTTTCCGTTTACAAACAATTGGTGACTACAAGCAATGGTATATAATTTTAAAGACAATCTACTATCAAGTAATTGATTGTGGGTAAATTTAAATACATAAGTGCCATAACCAGTTCTTGGAAATCCTTCATCAGCCCAATTACCCGGAATGTTAATTTCGACAGGAACTAAACTGGTATTTTCTTTAACTTCTTGGTATGTTTTTTCAAAATAAAACTGCCAAGGATGTTCGTTTAATTTGTTGTAAGTTCTTTCAGAAAATTTAATAAAAGGCACTGCAGAAAAACCCTGAAAAGAATAGAGGGAAATCAATAAAAAAAACACAATGTACTGAAGTCTGCTTTTGAATGCCATTAAAATGATATTGCTGCAATTAAAACAATTTAAATAAGATTCTCAATATTTTTTATTTCTTCGTGGGGTGGAAAATGAATTTCTGAATAATTTTAAGGAAACAATTGGCAAAATTTTTTCGAATCAGGTAGAAATAATTCAGATTTACCCAAACTATTTTCTAGCACCAAATCATGGCCTAGCCCTCTGTTTAATCCCCTACTTTGGGCTGAACCAATGGCCATCGCTAAAAGTAAAACAGGAAGTAGAAAAATACATCTATATATACGAAGACCAATGGAATAGCAAACCAGAAATTATACTTAGTAGGCTAAGAAACGCCTTTGGGTTCAGCCAGAAAATTGCTGCAAGAAGCTGTGTAGTTCAAAAAATTGACAAAAAAACCGCTGCCCATTTCTTTGCAGAAAATCATTTATTAGGGACATGCTCTGCAGCTTATTCCTATGGTTTATTTTACAAAAATAAGCTTGTCTTGGCCGCCTCTTTTAGCAAATCTAGGGTTATGGTTGATGGCGCTGTGTATTACCGGTCGTATGAATTTATTCGTTTTGCCAGCGAAAAAAACACCTTGGTTGTAGGTGGTTTTCAAAAAATATTGCAGCATTTCATCAAAGAAAAAAATGTGGTACACCTCATGACATACATTGATTTGAATTTTGGAGATGGGAAGAGTTTTGAAAAATTTGGGTTCAAAAAAATAGGTTCAGCCCAATTGCAAAAATTTTATATAAACCCTGCAAGCCACGAAAGATTGAGTTTAAATAGTTTTGAAGCCCTCGAAAATAAAGGTTTTGAACCGATAGTTATTGAAGAATATAGCACCCAAAAAATGATTTTAGACCTCAGATGAAAAAGTATGATTCAATTGTTGTTTTGGGTGCCACGGCCAGTGGAAAAACCAAGTTGGCTGTTGCCATTGCCGGCCAAATTAATGGCGAAATTTTGAGTATAGATTCGCGCATGGTTTATAAGCAAATGGACATTGGCACGGGGAAAGATTTAAACGAATATGTGTATCAAAATAAACCTATTTCTTATCACTTAATGAATATTTGTGAGCCGCATGAGAAGTACCATATTTATCAATTTCAACAGGATTTTAAACTAGCTTTAAAGCAAATTCAAGCTTCCCATAAATTCCCTATTTTATGCGGGGGAAGTGGCTTGTATTTAGAGGCAGTTATTAAAGATTTTACTTATACAAGTGTGCCCACCAATGCAAGTTTAAGAACAGAATTAGAGGCATTTTCTTTAAGTCAATTGCAAGAACATTTTATACAACTTCCACCCCACTCTTTTAAAGAAGTAGCCGATTTAGGCAGTAAAAAAAGAGCCATTAGGGCACTAGAAATTTTGTATTATTTGCAGCAAAATCTAAGCTTTACTTTACCTCCATCTAATCCTTTAAATCCATTTATTATTGGTTTGAACCCAAACTTGGAACATAGAAGAAAGCAAATAATTTTGCGCTTACACCAAAGATTAGAGCAAGGTTTAATTGAAGAAGTTTCTCATTTATTAGCACACGGGATTAGCCAAGAAAAACTGATTTCATTGGGTTTAGAATATAAGTTTGTAACCCAATTTTTAGCAGGTGAATTTTCGAAAGAAACCATGATAAATTTATTGGGAATTGCCATTCAACAATTTGCTAAAAGGCAAATGACTTATTTTAGAAAAATGGAAAAATCTGGATTAACCATCCATTGGGCAAACAGTCCAGAAATGGCTTTAAACCTATTAAAACAAGCCGAACTTATACCTTAATATGGATATTACAACACAAATAAAACGCAGCGAAAATTTACACATTTTATTGTGGCTTATAAAAGATATGTGCTGGCTGAACCAATGGGTTTTAGCAGGTACCATCATCTTTTTTCCAACCCTTATATTGGCCATATACATTTGTTATAAAACCAAAGATACTTTGCTTAGCTTTTTGGTAAATTTAGCTGTACTTGCATGGATTATAGCCAACTCTTGCTGGATGCTTGGCGAGTTTTATAAGCTAAATTTAAATACAATAAGTACCCTATTTTTTGCCTTTGGCATTGTATTAATGTTGTATTATGTAGGATTAATTTTGTATAAAAAACAAACAGATTCATAGTATAGATGCATTTTTTAATTTAAAAACTTATATTTGAATCAAATAAATAACCATGAAAAAAATTTACTTTAGTTTATTAGCTATTGCTTTAAGTGTGGGCGCATTTGCCCAATGCACTCCAGATCCAAGTGTTACCAAACCAGGTATTTCGCCAGCCAAATTGCCCGATGGTGTTGTGGGTGAACCCTATTCTCAGGTAGTAACTTTAATGGTACCTGCCGATTCTTCTATTGTATATCAAGGTACTCTTTATAATGTTACCATAGATTCTGCAACAGTTGTTGCTATCAGTCACTTGCCACCAGGCTTTGGATATGAAGCCAACAAACCAAGCAGAACCTGGAGAGGTGGCGAAAGAGGTTGTGCGCGTTTATTCGGAAATCCAATTTCTAGCAGTGTAGGATTTTATGAGGTTTCTGTAAAAGTTAGAACCTTCTTCAAAATTGTAGGTATTCCAACACAGCTCGATCAATTAGATTCTAGTACCATAGATTTCAGGGTTGTATTAGGAAACTCTATTCAAGAATTGGCTCAGGCCAAAAACTTAGTTGCCTACCCAAATCCGGTAAAGGATGAACTAAGTGTTGAATTACCAAGATACAGCTCATCTGCTCAATTTAGCGTTTATAATATGATGGGTCAAAATATGGATATTACACCAAGCTTCTCTAGCAATACCGGCGAAATTAAGTTTAATACCAGTCTTTTGCCTGCCGGCATGTACTTAGTTTATGGTCAAAACAATGGTAGAAATTACCAGGTGAGGTTTATAAAGGAGTAGTATTGAGTTTTAAGTTTTAAGTTTTAAGTTTTAAGTTTGAGGTCTGAGGTCTCATAGATTTGGTTTACATAAAGTTTGATTTTCAAACTAATTGTTAATTACTTACTTTTTGTTCTTATTTTTTTATTATCAAATTTGTTTTGTCATTGAGAAGCGGAAGATGCCTTGTTGTGGGGACTCAAGTC
>JAUYMZ010000106.1 GCA_030699355.1 Bacteroidota bacterium
GACTTGAGTCCCCACAACAAGGCATCTTCCGCTTCTCAATGACAAAACAAATTTGATAATAAAAAAATAAGAACAAAAAGTAAGTAATTAACAATTAGTTTGAAAATCAAACTTTATGTAAACCAAATCTATGAGACCTCACAAGGACAAAAACCAAAGACCAACGACCAAAGACCAACGACCAATGACCAAAGACCAAAAACTAATGCAATACCACAGCACCAATTTTAGTTGAAAGTAGCTGCTGTTTTTCTTTGAGCAATTTATAAACCTCCATGTTTAGGTTCAAATCATCTTCTTTGTTTTTTTCTTGTGCTTCTTTCAACTCTTGCTGTACCTGACTTAGCAATTTATTAAGATGATGTTTTTCCAAATAAAGCAAAGCAGAATTTATATCTTTCATAAACATATCATTAGGATCATCCATAATGATATCATATTTGCTAACCCACCTATTACTCATTTCGTGCAAAACAACCAATAAACTTGCGGTTGCCGAAGAAATAATTGGATTGGTATGTTGGGTAAAAGTTTCGGTTGTAAACGGAATTTTTTGCAAAGTAAGTTGCCTAAATTCTGCCAAAAACAAACGCATAATTTCGTGGTCAAATTGAACTTCATCTGTTTCAATTTTATGCAAAATAAACTCAGCCACATGACTATATCCTTCATAAGGTTTATGCCCATGTTGCAGCAATAATTTTATGATATAATGTTCTTGCTCATAGCGTGGCGAATCGGCCATAATCTGAGCCAACTCTTCTGTATGGAGCACTTCTTTGGGTTCGGCCGAAATCCATTCTTTTTCTTTTTGCGTTAAGAACCCACTCCTACTTTTATTAAGCTCAACAATAAGTAACTGCTCATTCATTTCGAGCAAAGCAGCACATTCTCTTATAAAGGCCATGCGCTTAATTCCATCTGGAATTTTGCTGATACTTTCAACAATATCGCGGGTAACCTGCGCCTTTTTTAGCGGGTCGTGGGCGGCATCTTGTAAAAGTAATTTTACTTTAAACAAAATAAAATCACGTGCCTCTTGTTGCAAAAATTCTTGGAATAGTGTTGAACCAACCTTTTTGGCGTAGCTATCTGGGTCTTCCCCATCTGGAAACAAGAGAACTTTTACATTCATGCCCTGCTCCAACAGCATATCAATTCCGCGCAAACTAGCCTTTATTCCAGCTGCATCGCCATCGTATAAAACCGTTACATTGTCGGTATGTCGTTTTAATAAGCGTATCTGATTTTCGGTAAGCGAAGTACCACTCGAAGCCACCACATTTTCTACCCCCGCTTGATGCATAGAAATTACATCGGTATAACCTTCTACTAAGTAAACAAAATCATTTTGCCGAATGCTGGTTTTAGCAAAAAACAAACCATATAACTCATTACTTTTGTGGTATAAAAGCGTTTCTGGAGAGTTTACATATTTAGCACTTTTATCATCTTTTTTTAGCTGCCTGCCTGCAAAAGCAATAACCTTGCCCGCGCTGTTATGAATCACAAACATCACCCTTCCACGATAAGCATCATAAAGCTTCCCCGAGTCGTTTTGCTTTGCCAATCCACCTTTTAAAAGCAAGTCGGCATTAAATTGTTGTTGCGTTGCGGCCAAATTAAAATGATCCCAAGCATCCCAACTATAGCCCAATTTAAATTTTTTAATAATATCCTGTCTGAACCCACGCTCCTCAAAGTACGACAATCCAATATTTTTTCCCTCTTCACTCTCCCATAACTGTTGTTCAAAATAATCTGCCGCCCAATTATTTAAAATTTGCAGACTTTCTTTTTCCGAACGCAAGGCACGCTCTTGGTCGATATTTACATTTTCTTGTTGAGGCCAATCTATTCGGTATCTATCAGCCAAACTACGCAAAGCTTCAATATAGCCCAAGCTATCGTGCTCCATTATAAAATTAACCGAATTACCTGCTTTACCGCAACCAAAACATTTGTAGATTCCCTTGGCTGGCGAAACAGAAAAGCTGGGCGTTTTTTCATTGTGAAACGGACATAAACCTGTAAGGTTAGCGCCCCGTTTTTTCAAGCGCACGTAATCTCCTACCACCTCTTCAATGTGGGCAGCATGAATAATTTCATCTATTTTACTTTGTGGTATCAAATCTTGCCGAAGGTACAAACAATTATTTAAAGCAAAAAGCCCGTTAAACTTTCATTTAACGGGCTTAAAAAAGGTAGTAGTCCCTGAAGGACTCGAACCTTCGACCTACGGTTTAGAAAACCGTTGCTCTATCCAGCTGAGCTAAGAGACCTTTTTTCTTCGGTGCGCAAAAGTATGCTTTCCCATTTTAAATTCAAAATACAAATTTAAAATCTATGCTTTTTTGTTATGGCACATTCAAACAGGCAGCCATACAGCCATTTCTCTTAAAATAAAATAACACTTAAACAATCCAGTTTCCTGCAATTAGCAAACATAAAAAAAACTTTTTCCGGTTTCTGGTATGGTTTGAACCAAAACATACCTGCATCTTGCCACCGCTTTACCCATGAAATGAAACTTCTACCCTGTTGTTTCCTCCAAAATTCCCGGCTGTTACTGCGTTGATATGTGTGGCAGTAACAGCCACCAGGGAATTTCAAATTCGAAATTCTAAATTCGAAATTCTAAATCCGAAATTCGAAATCCGAAATTCTAAATTCTAAATTCGAAATCATTGCTGTTCGGGAAAAACATTAAGATTCTTCGCTGACGCTCAGGATGACCCGGTGCTCGCTTGTTTTCAGCGGCCGTGGGCTTGGAGGCAGCTTCGCTGCCTTTAAGCCCCTGGCCTGTTAGATCTAAAATATTGTCATCCTGAGCGCAACGCAGTGGAGCGAAGGACCTCCTTGTATGTAGTAAGATTTTTCAGGACAGCAATAATTCTAAATCCGAAACTCTAAATTCGAAATTCGAAATTCTAAATTCGAAATCATTGCTGTTGGGGAAAAACATTAAGATTCTTCGCTATCGCTCTGAATGACTCGGTGCTCGCTTGTTTTCAGCGGCCGTGGGCTTGTTAGATCTAATCCTTCGCTCCACTGCGTTACGCGAAGGACCTCTTTGTATGAGGGAAGTTAATACACACCCAAATAAACAAAGCGTTGGGAACTTTGCACTACCTGAAAATCATACGAATTTTTCCCTTTTTGGTTCAGGCAAAAAAAACTACATTCGCGGCAATGAAAGTTGCATTAATAACTGGTATAACCGGACAGGATGGAGCATATTTAGCCGAATTCTTGCTAAAAAAAGGATACATGGTGCATGGCATCAAACGTCGTAGCTCCTTGTTTAACACAGACCGTATCGACCACCTGTACCAAGATCCACATGAGAAAAATGTGAACCTAAAATTGCATTACGGCGATCTTACAGATAGTACCAACCTCATTCGTATCATCCAAGAAACACAACCCGACGAAATTTATAACCTCGCTGCCATGAGTCATGTGCACGTGAGTTTTGAAACACCCGAATATACCGCCAACGCAGATGGAATTGGCACCTTGCGTATCTTAGAAGCCATCCGCCTATTGGGATTAACCCACAAAACGAAAATTTACCAAGCCTCCACTTCCGAGTTATATGGGTTGGTTCAGGCCGTACCGCAAAGCGAAACCACACCCTTTTACCCACGCTCACCCTATGCAGTGGCGAAATTATATGGCTACTGGATTACCGTAAACTACCGCGAAGCATACGGCATGTATGCCTGCAACGGCATCTTGTTTAACCACGAATCTCCTATTAGAGGCGAAACGTTTGTTACCCGTAAAATTACCCGTGCGGCATCTAAAATTGCCCTCGGCTTGCAAGACAAACTCTTCCTCGGAAACCTCAACGCACAAAGAGATTGGGGTCATGCCAAAGATTACATAGAAGCCATGTGGCTAATCCTACAACAAGAAAAAGCAGAAGACTTTGTAATTGCTACCGGACATACCACCTACGTGCGCGATTTTGTAAAAATGGCATTCGCAGAAGTAGGCATAAACCTTCGCTTTGAAGGGAATGACGCCGAGGAAAAAGGTATAGTGGATAGCTTTGATGAAGAAAAAATGAAAGCGCTCGAATTAAATATTAAACTCCAAATTGGCGACGAAGTGGTGGCGGTAGACCCACGCTACTACAGACCTACAGAGGTAGATTTGCTCATTGGCGACCCTACAAAAGCCAATGAAAAATTAGGCTGGAAACCCAAATTTGATGTACATATGTTGGTGGCTGATATGATGCAAGCCGACCTTCAATTAATGAAAAAAGATAAATTTTTGAAAGATTCTGGGCATGCCATTATGCGTTATTTTGAATAATCTATATTCAAAATAAACGCATTGGCAATACCACGGAAAGAATACACCCAATATATATTCCCATTATTTTTTCTTCGATCTCTTCGACCTTTTACTACTATTCGCATGATAATCTACATCAGCGCGCTCGGAAACCAGATTTGGTTTTAAATTCGGACAAAATACAATAGAGCCATTGGTTATGCCATGCGAAAAAGCCCAAGCTGTTAATAACTGACTATTCTTTAAATCCAATGCCTTTAAAATAGAACCCCTGTATTTCTCAATGCTAGAGGTTTCATAACCCAATGCTTCGGCTATCACCTGAGAATTATGGCCTTCACATACGTACCGTATAATCTTCTTTTCGAGCGGACTTAAATTTCCGGCCCAATAACTTTCGTCTTTTGTTTGCAGTGCCGAGATTCTTGTAATGCCATCCCAATGATGAATCTGAGAAGGATCTTCGTAAGTAACTTTACCTTCCATAATTCGTGGCAATAATTGATGAATCACATCGCCCGTTTTTTGGCAATAATTCTGCGAACCCATCGACATCATTTCTTTCATCACATTGCCATAATAACCATGAGATACAAGCAAATGCTTGAAACTTGAATTTTTGGCAATCACATTTCTGCAAGTTTCTAATCCATTTAAATGAGGTAGTCTGTAATCAATAACCAATGCATCAAAATCAATTGGGTTTTCATAAAAATGATTTAGAAAATCTGAACCCGCCATAAAAGTATGTACTACTTCTATTTCACCCTTTCTATCAAAATCATGCATGAGTGTTGCCATGTCTGTTGGGTTATCTTCCACAAGGGCAATTCGAATTGTTTTCATAGGAAATTTTTAAATATTTAACATTGTTTAATTTATTGTCATTCTTTCGTAAAACAATGTTAAATAATTGTTTTCAAATTATTGCAAATTTGTTTTATAAAATATAAACTTAAATCCGGTTTCTAGGATTACAAAGCCTACTTTATCCATATTTTATGAGGATAAGTGTTGGGGGCGTGGGCATCGTTATAAAGGGTGTTTCGTTTGCCGGGAGGTTTGGTGTTGGGGCGTGGGCATCTTTTACCCCTAGTTGAAACTAGGG
>JAUYMZ010000107.1 GCA_030699355.1 Bacteroidota bacterium
GACTTGAGTCCCCACAACAAGGCATCTTCCGCTTCTCAATGACAAAACAAATTTGATAATAAAAAAATAAGAACAAAAAGTAAGTAATTAACAATTAGTTTGAAAATCAAACTTTATGTAAACCAAATCTATGAGACCTCAACCTTCAACCTTCAACCTTCAACCTTAAACGAATAAACAGATAAACGCATAAACAGATAAACGATTAAACAAACAATCATGCTACAAATATTAACAGAAAACTTAGAGCTTGTGTACCTCATTATCTTGATGATTTTTGTGGGTATAGAATTAATTGGTCATGTGCCAAGCGTATTGCATACGCCCTTAATGAGTGGGGCAAATGCCATTCATGGGGTGGTAATTATAGGTTCCATTATTGTAATGGGAGAAGCCGAAAGCATCGCAGCGATTATCCTTGGTTTTTTCGCCGTAATCCTCGGAACCCTCAATGTGGTGGGAGGCTTTGTGGTAACGGATAGGATGCTGGAAATGTTTAAGAAGAAAAAATAAGAAAATTCTAAATCCGAAACTCTAAATCCGAAATTCGAAAATATGAATGAAGCCAAAATTTACGATTTGGAGGAGCGTACACTTCGTTTTTCATTAGCTATAAGGAGTTTTGTGAAACGCTTGCCTTATAACTTAAACAATCAAGAGGATGGAAAACAACTAATACGGTCGTCTGGTTCTGTGGGGGCAAATTATATTGAGGCCAATGATAGTCTTGGAGAACGGGATAAATTAATGAAAATAAGAATTTGTAGAAAAGAGGCTAAGGAAAGTAGATATTGGCTTATGCTTTTGGATACAAATGGTAATGCTGATTTAGAAATAGAAAAAGATAAACTTGCACAGGAGGCATATGAACTTATGTTAATCCTAGGTAATATTTTAAAGAAATTAACTCAAAAAGCTGAAAATTAAATAAACAATAAAATAGTTCGTATTTCGATTTTACGAAAGCCTTTTTCGAATTTCGGATTTCGGATTTAGAATTTTAAATTTTTATGGAAAACAATATACTACAACTAATCTACTTACTTGCCTCCATCACATTTATTGTGGGCTTAAAGTTTTTGGGGAATCCTGCTACGGCGCGGAAGGGCAATTTAATTGCGGCGTTTGGCATGGGTATCGCCATTTTTGGAACCATTTTCTTATATAAAAATCCTGAGAATGGTGCCGGTTTGCATAACTTGATATTCATTTTTGCTGCTTTGGCAATTGGTACGGTATTGGGTTTTATTGCGGCCAAAAAAGTTCAAATGACAGCCATGCCCGAAATGGTGAGCTTGTTTAACGGAATGGGTGGCGCTTGTGCCATGCTTATTTCTATCATAGAGTTTCAACATTTAAGTCATTCTCTGTCTGAACCAATGGCTGCTGCGATGGCTTTAGCCCCGGGTTTTTCAAGCGCATTAACAGGTAAAGTGCTCATAATTTTAGCAGGGATGGTCATCGGTTCTGTTTCCTTCTCGGGCAGTATGGTAGCTTGGGGCAAGCTAAGTGGTAAGGTAAAAGACAAGAGTTTGGGTCAGCAACAATTTATAAACATTGGTTTGTTATTGGTAATTTTTGCTTTTGCTTATTTGGTTATTGGCGGCAATGGTGAAAATACTGCTCTGTTCTTTTATTTGGTATTAGCTTTATCCTTGTTGTACGGAATATTATTTGTATTGCCTATTGGTGGAGCCGATATGCCTGTTGTTATATCTTTGCTCAATTCATTTACAGGTGTAGCAGCGGCTTTTGGTGGTTTCTTATACGATAACAAGGTAATGTTGGTGGGTGGTATTTTAGTTGGTTCAGCCGGAACCTTATTAACCATTGTGATGTGTAAGGCCATGAACCGTTCTTTACTCAATGTACTCATTGGTAATTTTGGGGGTGGAGCCAAAGGCGAGGCTGCTACCAGCAGTAGTTTTGAAGGCAGCACCAAAGAAGTTACTGCCAGCGATGCCGCCATTTTAATGCGTTATGCTAAAAAAGTAATTATTGTTCCGGGTTATGGTTTGGCCGTGGCTCAGGCGCAGCATGTGGTGCACGATTTAGAATTGTTACTCGAGGCAGAAGGTGTAGAGGTAAAATATGCCATACACCCGGTAGCTGGTAGAATGCCCGGACATATGAATGTGTTATTGGCAGAAAGTAATGTAAGCTACGATAAGTTATTGGAGATGGAGGAGATTAATCCAGAGTTTGCAACAACAGATGTGGTGTTGGTTGTGGGTGCCAACGATGTGGTAAATCCTGCGGCTAAAACAGACCCTAATTCGCCTATTTACGGAATGCCAATTTTGGATGTAGAAAATGCGGCTAACGTTATTGTAAACAAGCGCTCAATGAAAGCAGGTTATGCCGGCATAGAAAATGAGTTGTTCTTTAAACCTAAAACCAGCATGTTGTTTGGAGATGCCAAAAAAGCCCTCACCGAACTGGTAAACGAGATTAAGGCGCTTGGGTAATGGATTTTAGGTTTTCTAGGCATGCCATGGAAGAAATGGGCAATAGAAATATTTCGATGGAAGTTGCCACTCAAATATTACTAAAGCCCGAACAGGTTGTTCAGGATAGCTCAGATATGTTGGTTTATCAATCCATTTTGGAAGAAAATGAAACTAAGTATTTGATTAGGATATTTGTTGCTATTGATAAAACCCCAAATGTTGTTGTAACTTTGTATAAAACAAGTAAGATAAATAAGTATTGGAGTTATGAAGGTTAAATATGATAAAGAGGTAGATGTTATGAAAATCACCTTTAGCAATAATACCATTGCCGAAAGTGATGAGGATAAACCGGGAGTTGTTATAGATTATGATGCTGGTGGAAATATTGTTGCAATAGAAATTTTGAATGCATCAAAAAAAATAAATAGTCCTCTTTCTGTGGATTATGAGGTGGCAGGAATAATAGATTAAATTAATTACTTCATAAAAGCATAACTCACAATATTAGCACCCATTTGCAGGGCTTTTTGCCTCACGGGTTCTGGGTCGTTGTGTACTTCTTTGTCTTCCCAACCATTGCCTAAATCGCACTCAAAGCTGTAAAAGCAAAGCAGCCTTCCTTCATAGATTAATCCAAATCCTTGCGAAGGTTTATTGTCGTGCTCGTGCACCTTAGGTAAGCCATTGCTGAAAGGAAAAGGCTTTTGGTAAATGGGATGGTTAAATGGTAACTCCACCCAATTTAGTTCAGGAAAAACCTTTTTCATTTCGCGCCTAAAAAACTTGTCGAGACCGTAGTTATCATCTGCATGCAGAAAGCCTCCTGCTAGTAAATAATTGCGCAGGTTTTTGGCTTCCTGCTCAGAGAAAACAATGTTTCCATGACCCGTTAGATGCACAAAAGGGTAGTTAAAAAGTTCGGCACTGCCTACTTCTACAATATCTTCTTCGGGGGCAATTTGCATATTGAGGTTTTTGTTACAGAAAGCAATGAGGTTAGGCAAGGAAGTTTTATTGGCATACCAATCTCCGCCACCATTGTATTTTAACTTGGCAATTTTTATCGCCGGTGCCGGAGCAAACGAAGTGCTCACAAATAGCAATAGAATACCTAAAAAGAGTTGATATAACCTCATACTGCAAATATGCTTGGTTCTTTCCTTATTATGCAATTAAAAATTTGCCTAACTTGCTTTTCTGCTTTTATTGTATAACTTTGATTTACAATATATAAAAATATGACAACAATAAACACCCAGCTTCAACCAGCTTCAACCAGCTTCAACAATTTTTTTTAATCACCTTGCTTTTTCTGGGAAGTAATCTATTTGCCCAATTAAAAGTGCTAGATGGAGGCAGAATTGGCATTGGAACCAATGATGTAGCAAGCAAAAAAGTACATATTACCAGTGATATGGAAAACATGGCATTAAAAATTACCACTAACAGGAATGTTCCTTATACCCATGTAGCACAATTTGAGGCCGTTGGTGATTTAGTAAAAGGTTTAGCCATTATGCAAAATGGAGTAGATAATGCATTTATATTATGTAATGGTCAATATTGGGGAACTGGTTATTATACTGGTTCAGATGCCCGCTTAAAATCGAATGTAAATACCATTCAAAATCCAATCGAAAAAATTATGAAACTGCGCGGCGTGTATTACAAATACCAACCCAGTGTGCTTACCCGTGCATTAGGCTTTAACTTAAACGATACCACTCAACATATTGGATTTATTGCACAAGAATTAAAATCAGTTGTACCAGAAGTTGTCACTACAATGAAGAACGGCACTTATGGTGTAAATTACTCAGAACTTACTGCTTTGTTGGTGGCGGGTATGCAGCAACAACAAGCAGAAATAAATGATTTAAAAGTACAATTAAATAGTTGTTGCAAAAAAGAAGGCAATACCATTGGATTAAACGATACTTTAAAAAGTTTAGGTAAAGTGGCTGGTAGCGGTTTGAACCAAGAATATATGTTATTCCAAAACCAACCTAATCCATTTAGTCAATCAACCCTTATTCAATACCATACTCCATCAGATGCCACTGAAATCTCTATTTTGGTTTTTAATATGCAGGGAGTATTAATAAAAACTTATGCAAATCTCAATGCAGGAAAGCAACAA
>JAUYMZ010000120.1 GCA_030699355.1 Bacteroidota bacterium
CACTTCGTCTTCAAAAGTTAGGGTAATATTTTCGAGCGACATAAGATGAATATACTGCTTAATGAGGGCATTTTTAGGTTCAACCAAAATGCGTTTTAGTGTGGCTTTATCGAGGGGGTCGAGGTGACAAATTACGGGCAACCTTCCAATAATTTCTGGGATTAATCCATAGCTGCGTAAATCGGCGGCAGATACGTATTGTAACATGTTTTTATCTTCACCGTTGGTAGGCAATTCTGTTGTTTTAAAGCCAATAGCTTGGGTTTGCAAACGGCGGGCAATCATTTTATCGATGCCATCAAAAGCGCCACCGCAGATAAACAAAATATTTTCTGTATTAATCTGAATCATTTTTTGATCGGGATGCTTTCTACCACCTTGAGGAGGCACATTGGAAACGGTTCCTTCCAATATTTTGAGTAAAGCTTGCTGTACGCCTTCGCCACTTACATCGCGGGTGATGCTTGGGTTATCGCTTTTTCTGCTAATTTTATCCATTTCATCAATGTAGATAATGCCACGCTCGGCGGCAGCTACATCATAATTGGCAGATTGTAATAAGCGGGTTAAAACACTTTCTACATCTTCGCCCACGTAACCAGCTTCGGTTAATACGGTTGCATCTGCAATACAAAAAGGAACTTGCAACATGCGGGCGAGGGTTTTGGCCAATAGAGTTTTACCTGTACCTGTTTCGCCAACTATCAGAATATTCGATTTTTCTAACTCAACCTCATTTGATTTTTTGGCTAATACCCTTTTAAAGTGATTGTATACCGCTACGCTCAGCACCTTTTTGGCTTCGATTTGACCAATTACATACTGGTCTAAATACGCACTAATTTCGGCGGGTTTTAAAAGCTGAATTGCTTTTTCTGCATCAGATTTATCAAAAGTCTCTTTATCTTCATTGATTATCCGAAATGCTTGTCCGATACAATTTTCACAGATAAGCGCATCTAAACCAGATATTAAATAACTTACTTCACTTCTACCTCTTCCACAGAAAGAGCATACATCTTCTTTTTTCTTAGCCATATTGGGTCAATCTAAAATAATACAGGCTGCTCTTTTTTGGGAAGAACAGCCTGCGAATATACTAACAATTTAATGCTATTTACTTTCTTCTTTTTTATGTTTTAACAAAACATCATCAATCATACCATATTCTTTTGCCTCGGCTGCAATCATCCAATAATCGCGGTCGCTATCTGCTTGCACACGCTCAAATGATTGTCCGCTATGGCTTGCAATAATATCATACAATTCTTTCTTTAATTTTTGAATTTCGCGGGCAGTAATTTCAATGTCGGAAGCCTGGCCTTGCGCGCCACCAAGCGGCTGGTGAATCATTACGCGGGCATGTGGCAAAGCAGAGCGCTTACCCTTTTCGCCGGCACATAAAAGCACCGCGGCCATAGAGGCGGCTAAGCCTGTACAAATAGTGGCCACATTTGGATTTACCCACTGCATGGTATCGTAAATACCCAAGCCAGCATACACAGAGCCACCCGGCGAATTGATATACATTTGAATATCTCTGCGGGCATCCATAGAATCTAAAAACAATAATTGAGCTTGCACAATATTGGCTACATAATCATCTATAGGCATGCCTAAAAACAAAATACGATCTGCCATTAAACGCGAGAACACATCAATTTCTCTAAAGTTCATTGGGCGTTCTTCAATAACGGTTCGGGTCATACCTTCCATGGTACTTTCCATATAAGCATCTACTTTTATACTGCTGATGCCTTTGTGCTTTACCGCATATTTGCGGAAT
>JAUYMZ010000074.1 GCA_030699355.1 Bacteroidota bacterium
ATCATTGGCATCATAGGTGTAAGTTTCCCAAGGTGTAGGGTTCTCGACTTCGCTCGAACTGACTAAGGCAAGATTATTGGGAACACCATATACCACACGCTGCTCACTTAAGTCAGGATTAACCGTTCTTATCACCTGACCACGCGGGTCGTAGTATATTTTTATTTTTTGGCCTATTGGCATGGGAGTTTGGGTTTAATTCTTATCATGTAAATGAATAAATTTGAATTGCTAAGTATAAAACAACCTTGAATGTATCAATCACATATTTAATCATAGAAAATTCTTATATTAAATTTAGTTATTTAGTTCCTTATTTAGAATAACATTTGGAGGCGCAAACAATCACCTCCTATTGGCTATTTGATAATTTTCCTTTGTATCGTGTAATCGTTTAACTTTCTTAGTTCTGTTTATTCAATGGAATTAATCCCCATCAGTGTAAAATTCTATATTTTCATTAAGACCAAGTATCCAACCTTTAAACTTTTTATCCTCAGTTGTTACTTTTAACCATAATGGCGCTTTAAAATGATCACCTAAAAACTCTTTATTATAGTCAAGAAAGAATAATAATTCACCATGGCTTAAAGTCCTGACTTTACTTTTAGTTGTATCGCACTCACTATACAATATCACATTGGATTGCTTGGTTGATAGAACTGGCATTGAATTTAAAGAAGGTTTTTGGATTAAATCAAATTTAACTTTATCAAAATAAAACAAATTATTAATTAACAAAAACATAAGTGCTGAAATTTTAGTTTCCTTTGTAAATGAATCTAGTTCATTTTTGAAAATAATTTTATCCGATTTCTTTAGATAGGAAACAACATCCCTGTCTTTCGTAATTACTTGGATAGAAGATTCTCCGCCTTTAGATTCATATAAATAAACAATTGGATAATTGTTTTCTTCACCCAAAAAAAACCTCTCCGTAAAGGTGTCAATTAAACCATATTCGTTTTTAAAAACACTTGTTATATCTAGAATTTTAGGCTTACCCTTAAAAGAATATAGGTCCAAGGTGTATTCCTCTTTGTCGGAAAAAACATATGTTCTTTTCTCAAAACCATCATTATTTTGAAGATAATTATTAATCAGCAGTTCGGCTTTATTAATAATTATAGAATCTTTGTGCAAGGATCCATTCCTGCTTTTATTATTTACCGTGTCACCAATGCAAGCTACATTGAATATTAAGATAATTATTGCTAATACTAATTTGTAATTCATACTTTTTTCTATTTTATTGTCATGTGAAAATGTGGAGCCTTTTTTAATTTCCATTCATTATTTATAATAAATCCAAGTTTTTCGGCATCCTTAATAAATTGTTTAGCATCTGGATGATTTGCATTTACATGTTCTCCATTTAACCAATTTATATCAACAGAATTTCCATTGTAATGCTCGGAGCCTATTTTATGAGAACCCCCAGCCAATTCCTGAACTGAAAATTTATACTTTTCGCTTAATTCTAATAAACCCAATAGAAGTTTAGGATTAAGCTCTACTGTTCCGCCTTTTGCATTCTCGTAATTACTTCTATAAACTGGTTTTCCATTAGCTGCATCCCTAATATTATCAGATGCATTTGCTTTATCATTAGGTGTATGCTTGTTAGGATGTATCTCAAAAAATTCCACTCTCTTGCTATTCTTAAGTTTCTTTGCTGCTTCTTGACCTGTTAAACCATTATTAGTCTCAAATTCTTTAAGAAATCTAGTTGCAGTTTCTTTACTTACCTTCTCAAGCATTTTTGAATGAAGACTAATAGGAATTTTAACTATGGTATTTTCATTCGAATGAGAGGCATTTGGAATCTTTAATTCCCTACCAATATCCAAATCTTTATCATCCTTAGGATCAAGATTATTTGCTTTTCTTAATGCATCTACAGTTACACCATACTTTTTTGCGATACCGCCTAAGGTTTCATCTTTTTTAACTTGGTGGCAATTTACATTTGTTCCGGCTGTTTGTGTAGGTGTAGAATCGCTATTTGGAGCAGGTGCAGATGTTTGGGATGTATCCGTATTCTGAGATTGCATACCATCAATATCCTTATCACCTATGGGCTCATTTCCCGCATAGTTATAAGGAGTTAGTTGCGCATACTTCCCCGCCAGCGGATCCACACTTATAAACCTACACGTCCAAGAAGAATAAGACCTTGCTCCATAATAATAAAGTCCACTTTCTTCATCCTTTTCTTTACCACAGAATCGGTAGCGTTTCTTGCCATAACTGCCGAAACTTGTTTCTCCAAACGGGTAATATTCTTCTCTG
>JAUYMZ010000123.1 GCA_030699355.1 Bacteroidota bacterium
GTAATTCCTATCCAAACAACAAGCATAATAATAAGGGTATAAATATTTCCTATTTTGGCAGAGATTTTAGAGAAACCCCAGGCACCCAAAATGGCAATCAGTTGAATAATTAATACCGTAGCAATAAGTTTACCTAACTCCATATGCAGCTCTTGTTTGCCAAATAAACTGGCTACGTACATAACGGTTTGCACACCCATGGCGCTAAAAAAGAAGCCCAGTAAAAAGGTTTTAATAACCTTATTTTGAGGCTCACTAATTTCTTTCCATACTTTTTTTATCTCGAGTAATCCTTTGTAAACAATGCGCTCGCCTTTTACCTTGGCTTTGGTTTTTTCTGGGAGGTTTCTAAACGTAATTTGGGCAAAGCCAGCCCACCAAATTCCAACGCTTACAAAAGCCAACCTACTGGCAATACTGGTATAATAAGAGGTAGCTTTTGTAAGGGCATCTTGCTCCAGCAAAGTTGGATCGAGCCGAAGAAACTCTTGCGCTTTTTGAGCCACAGGAAAAAAGAAAGAAACCTTTAAAATAACAGCCAAATTAATGAGCAATAATAAAACGCTGCCAATATAGCCCATGCTAAAACCGCGCGCGCTCAAAGAATCATATTGGTCTTCGCTGGCAATTTCTGGCAAAAAAGCATTGTAAAAAACCAAGCTACCCCCAAATCCGAAAAGAGCTAACACAAAAAATGTAATTCCGAGAGGCAAGGTTTCTGGGGTAAAAAAATACAGCATTACACAAGATAAAGAACCCAAATAACAGAAGAATTGCATGAATTTTTTCTTGCTTTGGCGCGCATCTGCAATGCCAGATAAAATAGGATTAAACAGCGCTACCAGCAAAAAACCCAAAGAGATAGCATACGAATACAAAGCGGTGTTTACAATTTTAAATCCAAACACATCTATGTAATGAACACCATTAATAAAGTTACCACTTGCTTCTGAAGCAGCCTTACTCATGCTTTCAAAATAAGGCGGGAAAATGGCCGTGGTTATGGTTAAAGAAAACACAGAATTTGCCCAATCGTACATGGCCCATGCACGGGTTACTTTTGGGTTGTTTAATTGCTCACTCATTGGATGCAAATTAGAAATTAGCTGTGTATTTACAAGTAATTTAAAAAAATAAATTGATAGAAGCATTTTCCATCCATTTATAAAACAATATCTTCGCTTTTATATGCCACATATTAGCAGAAAGAAAAATATATATTCTATCGGTTTGAACCTACGCCAATACTTAAAAAAATATGGAAGGGAAACGGATGTTCCCATTTATTACCCCGACTTAAAACTATACAGGGAAAGTATTTCGCACTACGATAGCAAGGGAAAAGACACGCTTTGGGAAACTTGTATTTATGCTCCCGAAGAGCAAGAACGCATCTATAAAAGCTTGCTAGAAATATATGCCTTATTGCGTGTGGGCGGCGATATTCACGTGGTAGACCATTTGGTTGTAGATAGAATTGATGTTTGTTTATATGGCAATACCTTGCCTTTTAGAATTAGGGTGGTGAATAAACTAAACGATAATTTCGATTATTTTTACGTGAAGAATGCAGATGCCTCGCGGGTATATGGGTTAGAATTAGAGCACTTACTTTCGCCCAACCGTATCAGTTATTTGGTAAGTGGTAATACCTTAATAGAAGAGCATATTGCGGGCATACCCGGCGACGAGTTTATAAAGCGCTATATGCAATCGAGCGAGTTTAATGGCACGCGTGTGGCCAAAGAGTTTGTAAAGTTTAACGAACGTTGTCTCATAAGACTTTTGGGTGATATGCATAGCAGCAATTTTGTGGTACAAATAATGCCCGATTTTGAAGAAACCAATTACCGAATAAGGGCTATCGATTTCGACCAACAATCTTTTGAATCGCGTAAGAATGTGTACTTACCCCAATTTTACAAACAAAATACAGCCTTCTTAAATTTGGTTCAGGACAAAATAAGTACCGAGAGTTTATTGCAATACCAAAGAGAGGAACGCAATATGATGAAAAGCAGAATGCGCGCAGCCAAATGGCCCTTGTTTAATTTACTAAAGGCAATGAAACACGACGAGATTGCTCCGAAAGAAAATGTAGAAAACCTGAAAAAAGAACTAGCCAAACACTACCAAAGCAAACGCTTTTTGCGCGCCAAAACCATGGGCGATTTGGTGAAAGCTTCTTTGTTGGAATTGTTGAAGAATTAATTGTTTAATCGTTTATTCGATTATTCGTTTATTCGTTTATTCGTTTATGCGATTATTCGTTTATTCGTTTTAAACAAATTTTCGGATTTTGCCAGAAATTGGAGCTGTTAATTTTGTATATGATAAGTTTGATAGACCTATATTAACGCAGGATGCCATTCAAAAACAAACCAATAAGTGGGTTTTTATTAAGTACGATGAAATGGGAAGGGTAATACAATCTGGTATTTTTGATGGTGTTTTTACCAGCCCACCTGGTGGCACTTCGGTATTAAATGATGATGGTACCAGTTCTTTTTATCCAAGTGGTTCATCAGTGCCATATTCTCGTGCTAACTTACAAGTGATTGTAAATAGTGTAAATATATCAAATCTTTTCCTCAATTATTTAGTCCATATAAAGGTTGTTGAGTATGCCCAATACCTTAATTTTCCAGATGCAGAGGAAATGCAAGTAAACATTTATGACCAATATGATCAAATTCCGTTTATGGGCTTTAGTTCAAATTTAACTACTAGAACTAATGGATATTTGAATGAAAAGTCCAATAAAATAAAAGGATTATTAACAGGTACTATTTCTAAAACTTCTAATAATGCTAATTTGCCGGTTAGAACAGCTTATTTTTATAATAATAGGCAAGAGTTAATTCTTAAGGCAACTCGTGGAAACAATAATTCTTTGCGTTTTTTAGCCTCTGGTTTTGATTTTTCTGGCAGGTTAATTAAAACCATTTCTAGGCATAGTAAGATTGAAATTTCTAAGAAATTTTCTTATGATATTTATGACAGGCTTACTATGATTGAACATAGGGTAAATAGCTTCAATAATTACAGACCTATTGCTAGGTATTTTTATGATGATTTAGGCAGAATGCGTATACGCAAATTAGGGGGCATGGGTTATAATGTAAATTATCATTATAATATCAGAAATTGGATAGTAGGAATTAATAGAAATTTTGCTCTTACACGCAACAATAACGACTATTTTGGAATGGAGGTTTCTTATGATAATAGTTTTACAGAAACGTATTTAAATGGTAGAGTGGCAGGCGTAAAATGGAGAAATAAAGGAACCATAAACGAACAAAGAAGTTATGGTTATTTATATGATGGTTTGGGAAGGTTGCAACTTGGAGACTATCATCAAATTACAGAGGCCGTTTCTACAACCTGGTCTAAATCTGTAAAAGATTTTACAACAAGCAATTTAAGCTATGATAAAAATGGGAATATTTTAACCATGAAAAATATGGGGGTAAATGGAGCTAAGCAAATAATTGTTTTAGATGATTTACAATACCACTATGCCCCAAATAGTAATAGGTTATTAGGGGTTTCAGAATCTAGTAACTCTCAAAGTTTTGACCCTAATTTACATGATGGATTGCCAGATTTTAGAAATGTAGGTGCAACGGGTGCAACAGATTATGCATACGATGCCAATGGAAATAAATCTTCTGATTTAAATAAGGGAATTAGCAATATTGATAACAAATGGTTTGGTCTTAACAAGCCAATTATTATAGAGTTTGCTAATAATGATAAAATCGAATACGTTTATGATGCTATGGGGAGTCTTATTAGTAAAAAAATAACGCAAGTTTTAAATAATAAGGTAACTACTTATGATTACGTTGATGAAGTTATTTATAAAAATGGGCATTTGGATGGCTTCAGTCATGAGGAAGGGAGAATTCGTGTAAATTCAGCAGATGACACCTACACTTATGATTATTATATTAAAGATTATCTTCAAAATATCAGAAGTGTTATCTCAGAGAGTCAAGTAAATTCTTGGGGTGGAGATACACATATTGATGATATTGCTTGGTCTCCAAACCCAGAGCAAGCTGGACCAGATAATCCTGATGGAGGTTTAATATCTGAACCAACAAATGCTCATGATGGGATTTCGAATAGTCCGGTTTTATACCTGGCTACAAGCGAAGTT
>JAUYMZ010000124.1 GCA_030699355.1 Bacteroidota bacterium
AGCGCATGTTTTTCCGCCATCGCCTGGAGAGCCAGTTCTGCCATCTGTAGGTGAACCATTGGGTGTAGATTGCAGAGAACCCATGCTTATACCTAAGGCAAGGGCCGAGAATAAAAATAGTAAACTTTTTCTTTTCATAAATTAATTTGGTTTAATAGCTTAGACAAGTATATCGCAAAAAGGTTGCAAAAACTATACAAATTTTATTTGGACTTAAGCCAAGGCAAAGGATTTTGAAATACTTGTTGCTTCCAAACTTCGAAATGTAGTTTACTGGTATTATCCTCTTCATTTAACGCCACATTTCCTATAATATCTTTGGGTTCAACCACCTGCCCAATTTTAACATTTACGGTAGCCAAGCGGGCGTAAACGGTAAAATATTCGCCATGGTTTACCAATATTACTTTATCTAATCCAGGAATTGGAAAAATGCCCTTCACTGTTCCCTTAAATACTGGGCGCACCGGCGCATCATGCGGGGTTGCAATGTCTATACCGTTATTGGTTAAAACCACCCCTTTAAGCGTTGGATGATCGCGTTTACCAAAACCTTGCACCAAAACACCCGCCGCTGGCCAAGGTAATTTACCTTTATTGGCTGCAAAATTTCCGCTTAGTTTTAAATCGGCATCACTTAAATAACTGTTGCTGGTAACGGGCGCAGCAGGCTTCTTTTTAGCAGCTAACTCTTTGGCCCTTTTGCGCTCCTCCGCTTTTTTTGCCGCAGCAATTTCTTCGGCAATTAATTTACTTAAAGATTGATTTAAAGCCCTCGCAGCTTGCTCTTGTTGGGCAATGGTTTGAGCCAAGGTTTTCACTTTCTTTTGAACCTTTTCCAATAAAACAGTTTGCACCTGCTTATCGGCAACCAATTCCTTTTTCTCAGATTCTTTAAGCTGAACCAAACCTAATTTTTGCTGCTTTATTTCTACTAATTCTTTCAAAGCCACAATCATTTGTTGTTGGGTTCTAAGTATAACGCGCGCTTGCTGCTGCCTGTAATTTCCGTAAGTGTTGAGGTATTTTAAGCGCTTTACAGCTTGGTCGATGCTTTTAGAATCGAAAATATACAGAAACTCGGCATTTACATGCCTCTTTTTATAGGCCGCAGTTAGGTAGGCAGCATAATCTGCTTTTAGTTTGGCAATATCCTCTTTAAGCAGGGTAACAATCTTTTTTTGGTTACTTATTTCAATGCTCAACTCAAAAGCCTCCTGCGATACGTGGTCTATGAGTTGCTCGCGAATTACAATTTGGGTACCAATAACGGTAAGTTGCTTCACAGACGATTGCTCGGCCATTTTAGCGCGCTGCAATTCTTGCTTATTGCGGGTAATTTGTTCTTGTAATGCCTTGCGCTTGGCTTCTAATTCTTTTCGTTTTTTAGCAAAATTTTGCCCCTCAGCCCAAAAGCTTGTGAGCAGCATGAAGGCAACAAGGCTAATATACCTGAACTTTATATGATTTTGGAATAACAAACTGTGGCTCCTTTTTTATACTGCCTGCGAAGTTGCTAATTGCAAACTTACATTCCACTTTTTTTTCTCCCGAAATGTTAATTACTACCTCATGTGGATAGCTCATTCCGTCTATATTTTTAAAATTAGCAAAATCAACCTGCATCTGCTGGGATTTAGCTTGTTCATTTAATAATACACTTTGCAAAACAAAATCTGTATTATAGGTGGCTTTTTGTTGGGCTGAACCCAAATCTAACCATAAAATGAATTGCTGACCCAAGGAATCAAGTTTGCTTTTGTTTACTTGAGGATCGTAAAAGGCATTGGCCCAAACCAAGTTTTGCATCTCTTTAAAACCCAAATTTGCTTGGGTAAAATTTTTCATGTATTGGTACGAGGCCGAGATGTATTTTCTGTTCACCAAATCTAAAATCCTAATAGAATCTGGCTGCAACATTACCCTTGCAACGTTTACAAAGCCCAATGCTTTGGCATTTAAATAAATGTATTGATCTTTTTTGGCACTCACATCCATGTTTAAGGTAATCGATTGTTTACCGTCGAAATAATCTGCTTCGGCTATAAAAGAAAAGGCGGCGGCTCCATTCTTTCGCTGCACAATTTGACCAACTAAATTGGCTTTATTCAATTCAGCTGATTTAACAGTAGCCTCTGTGCGGGTTGGTTCAGACAAACTTACTGCCTTTTTGGTTTTACAAGCGCCTAATAGTAGGAAAAAGGCAGAAAATAGCGTGATGAAAAACTTATTCATGGTGGGTTTGCCTAATTTTGAGGAAGTGATTTGTTCTTAATTTTTTGTTGCAAAAGGGGTGTATCTAAACCTAGAAGTTGTGCTTTTTTCCAATTAGAAAGGGCCTCTTCTTGGTTTCCTAGCTTGAATAAAATATCGCCTAAATGGTCTAATACTTCGGCATTGTTGGGCGATAAGGCCAATGATTTTTCGATGTATTTTTGGGCTTCTTCTAACTTATTTAAATGATACAAAATCCAACCATAGGTATCCAAACTAGAGGGGTTATTGGGGTCGAGTTCTAAGGAACGTTTGCTCATGTTTAAAGCCTTATCCATTTGGGTATTGCGTAGCGATAAAAAATAAGCATAATTGTTTAAAGAGAGCGCGCTGTTGGGCTCTAAAGCCAATACTGCTTCAAAGGCCGAATCACTGGTTTGGTATTGTTTGGCATAGTGAGCAATATCGCCCAAATTGCTTAAAGTTTGGATTAGGGTTGGTTCATCCAAAGAAAAACTTACCGCTTTTCTGGCCGATTCAAAAGCTGTATCCATCCTATTCAATTGCCTGGCGGCGATGCTATGAAATAAGTGCGCATTGCTGTAATCGGGGAAAATTTTAATCATCTTTTCACTGTCGTCTAGCAAATATTGGTAATTGCCCATTTGCTGACTGCAGAACAATATTTGCTCCCAAGCCAAAATGCTCGAGGCATTTTTTTCTACCGACAATAAATATTCTTTTCTAGCAAGCTCTAAATCTCTTGCTTGCATGGCCATATCGCCTTTTAATAAATGCGGCTCGGGTGCCATGGGATGATAAACAATAAACGTATCTATTAATGTTTTGCAACGGGCTCGGTGCTCGGTACCCAGCATACTACCGGGAATAATTAGCGCCATTACTTGCATCTTAACATTGGGTTCAAGCGAAGATTGCATGGCCAATATAAGCTGGGCAAAATAGCTGTCTATATTGCCTTTGCTAAGGTAATAATCTGCCAATGAAAGGGCCGCATACCCATTTCTACTATCTGCTTTTTGTATTTGATTGTAAATTTGTAGGGCATCATTTTGCCTGTTGGCGTTCATATACAAATCTGCCAACATGCCCAAGTAACTTACCTGCTTTGGAAAAGCTTTACACAGCTTTTCAATCTCTTTAATGGCCGCTTTAATGTTATTTTGCTTGAGGTATATATCTTCTTTTCTGCGAATAATATCTTCTTGAATACCTTTTTGCTTTTCTAATTTATTAAGCACAGCCAAGGCTTTTTTGGCGTCTTTTTTATTGTTGTACAAAAAAGATAATTCATACAAAAAATGATTGTCTTGCGTGGCTTTATACGCTATTTCACAAACTTTGGCAGCCTCGGCAAAATCACCGCTACTTTTGTATAATTCTACTAAATATTTGCTATACCAAATTTGATTGGGTTCTAAATTAAAAGCGCGCTCTGCATGGTAAATAGCAGCGTCTTGGCGCTTCTGAATAAGCATTATCTGAGCCATTTGATAATGCACATTGGCATTTTTGGGGTTAACTAAAATGGCAGCGTTAAAAGCAGATTCGGCGGCCTCCAAATTCTCAATCATTTTTTCTTTCATTCCCTCAAAGAAATGCTTATCAAACTCGAGGCGCTTCTTTTCGCTTAGTTGGTTTTTATCGGTTTGAGCCAAAACCAATTGGCTTAAAAAACTTAAACCAAGCCATAAAATGATTCTAATATTTGGGTTCATGTAGCAGTAAAACGAAAGCAATCTGTAAAAGATTACTTTCGTTTTTTATTTGTTTTTAAATTCTTACAAAACAGTGGTATAATCGCCTACGCTTAGGTCTTTGGCTTCGCCTTCATATTTCACGTAACTGCCAATCATGGCATTGTCTATCACAGCGTTTTTAATGGTGGTATTACTTTGAATCATGCAATTGCTTACCACGGCATTGCTTACATGGCAACCATCGGCTATAAAGGCGTTTGGACCCACAATGCTGTGTTTAATTACCACATTTTTGCCAATTAATGATGGCTGAATAATAAGCGAATCTTCCATTTTTACCGAATCGTCTACCATTTTTTCGTTGGCAGCATGCATAAAATGCAACATGCGTGAGTTGGTGTGTACGGTAGAGTTTTTATTGCCACAATCTAACCACTCGGTAACTTGGCCAGGCTCAAATTTAGTGCCTTTTTGCTTCATATTCTCTAGCGCATTGGTTAATTGGTATTCGCCTTTTTCCCTGATATCATTGTCGAGCAAATATTGCAATTCGCTGCGCAAATAGGCTCCATCTTTAAAATAATAAATACCAATAATGGCCAAATCAGATACAAAGGTTTCTGGCTTCTCTACAAAATCTGTAATAATATTATTGGCATCTACTTTTACTACCCCAAAAGGCTTAGGGTCTTCTACTTTCTGAACCCAAATAATGCCATCTTTTTCTCTATCTAAGGTAAAATCTGCTTTAAACAAGGTATCGGCAAACACTACCAATACATTGCCATCAAGGCTTTCTTTGGCACACATAATGGCATGGGCAGTACCCAAAGGTTCTTCTTGGTAATAAATGCTACCACGGGCACCTAATTTTTGAGCCACTGCTACCAATTCTTTTTCTACGGCTTCGCCAAAACTGGGTCCAATAATAAAAGCAACCTCTTCTATGCCGGTGCCACACACCTTTGCAAGGTCTTCAATAATTTTTTGCACAATGGGTTTTCCAGCAACCGGAATAAGGGGTTTTGGAACGGTGAGGGTATGCGGACGCATGCGTTTTCCCATACCAGCCATAGGAACGATAATTTTCATTTGTTTAAAAGTTTATAAGCTCAAAAGCTTGTTTAAAAATCCTCCGCAACCTAATACAATGCGCTAAATTTTCAAAATGAAGAATTTTCTACCTTTTGGCCAACTTGCTAGCCTGTATGCAAAGTCTGGCCAACACCCCTACTCCTGCTCAATTTAGGCCAAACCCAAACTTATTTCCCTAAAAAACAGCAGCTTCTCTTTCCAAGCTCAAATCTATAATGGGCTGAACCAATGAGGCGCCGGAAGCCCAAGACGTAATGGTAATGTAAGATTTTACCCAAAACAAAAGTGTTCCCATCACAGATGTTTTAAGAGAGAATATTATGAGGTTTGAGGAAGGGGAGTGAGGAAAGGTAAATGAAATTCTACTTTAACACCTTACATACTTTTGTTAACTCCTTGGCTTTAATTAAGGCGTTTAGCTGTTGTTCTTTGTTTGTAAACGCAGAACCATTGCCGCAGTTGCATAAAAACACAAGGGGGTCTTTATCTACAATCATGGCATACATCTCTGCCAAGGGTGGCGCTTGCTCCAATTTGGCATACTCTTCATAGGTTAATTTTAAAAACGCCACTTGCAATCCAATGCCGCGCTCGTCTAATAAATATCCCTCTGCAAGCGCCGTTGGCATAGCCAATTTATGGTTGCGCAACACATCTTTTGGATGAGGATAGGAAATAATTTCTTTCCTATCCTCATCTAATATTACCGGCACCAACTGATTATAATTGGCCTTGGTTTTATATACCAAAGTAGGTGGGCCAGGCAAATAACTGGGCGTAAAGGCTACTTTATTTTTACTCTTGCAAGCTCCCAAAATAGCCAATATTATAATTAATTTTTTCATGGCTGAACCAAAATTTTCTTGCTAATTACGCCTTTGTTCGATTCTATTTGCAGCAAATAAATGCCTTCTGTAAACCCGCTAACATCAATGGTTCCGCTAGCCTCATCGTATGTAATTGGCATATTTCTTCCCAAATTATCTAGCAGGGTAATGTGTTGTACCTTGCCCTCAAATTTTCTTAGGTCTATCTGTATGGCGTCTTTGGCCGGATTTGGATAAACGGCTATTCCCTCTGCCAACCATGCCTCTGCTATGCCTGTTGCTTGCTTAGTAACTGTAACAGTCCATTGCTTGGTACTGGCATCTTGGGCAGTTACAGTATAAACCACCGGGTTGGTAAAATCTCTAGAAACGCCAGAACCGGGATTAATACTTGCAAAATTAGATACAGAAATAACCGGACTTAAAGCTGTAATATCTGTGCTGGCATTTACCATTAAACTTACCGTGCCATTGGCAGCGTTTATATTGGCTGAACCAACCAATCCAGATGTAATAAAACCTGTTATATTCTTTTCTGCGCTTAGTGGCGAGGTTCTGCTAACACTAGTTTCTAGTAAATAGGTTCCGATAGAACCCGTAAAGTAAGGTGCCACCTTAAAATACACCGTTCCGCCACCGTTTAATACAATGGGTGAGGTAATAATATCATCAAATGCATCAGACCAAGTAGTGCCATCTGTAGAGTACGAAAGCAAAGCATCTACGGTATAAGTCTGAGAATTTCCGCTGTTGTATGAATCGTGTAAGCGGCTATTGATGGTATAATTATAACCCGTAGGCAATATTATTTTGTAATAATCATAATCGTTTCCAAGATGAATATTAGAACCGAGTGTGTTTTTACTTGCTGTATTTCCTGCAAAAACCAATGGTAAGTTAAAGGCGGTAGCCATTGTATTATTTACTTCATACATATCGGGTGTTAAACTTGGGTCTTTTACCTGCACGCTAATGGGATTAGAAAAAGTTCCATTGCCCAAAACTGTCCAATCGCCGCCTGTTGGTTTATTCCAAACAAAAAACAAATAGGTTCCTGCCGAATCTTCAATGCCGCCATCAAATGTGTAGGTTAGTCCGTTCGTAAATTGAGAATTAGAAGGCAAGGTTAAGCCTGTTTTAGATTGAAGTTCTCGAATCCAATCGCCATTAGACCTATGGATATCTACAGAAATTTCTCCATTAAATGTATTGGTACCAAAATTAGCCACATTAAAGTTTACCGAAAATGTTTGTGAGCGTGTTATGGTACTTGGCGAAGTTGTAATAGCAGCGTACAAACGCAGCGGATTTTGATTGTTTCCTGCGACTGTAAATTCTTTAAAATTTTGAAAACTACCATTGGCAAACGCCACCCAATTTTGAGAGCCTGTTGGTTTATAATACATGCCAACTTTATAAGTTCCCGGTATCAATGAAGCCAAACCGGTGCTTGTAAATACCAATGGATTGGTATAATAACTATTAAAGGCTAAAGAGAACCCTGTTTTCACCTCCACATAATCTACAAATTGATCGCTCGAATTAAATACCGCTGCCGCAAAATCTCCACTAAAATTGGCTGCCGCATTGGCCCCAAAGTTGGCAAAATTTGCCGTTACAGAAAATCCAGCACCATAAGATACCGGACTCGGATTAACGGAAATAGCGCTATATAAACGCATGTCGTAAGTGCTTGTGCTTGTAGGTGGCTCAACCCCAATAATAATTTCTTGTCCGCTATTAAAACCTCCAGCGCCACCGCCTGCTCCCAAACTGCCCGGGTTTAAAGCATTAACAGAAAAATATCCATCAGAGCTTCCACCCCATCCCCAATTAAAATGAAAAAAACTATTGTTATCATATCCATCACATACAAATGCATGTCCACCACCCGTGCCAAAACCATCATGTAAAATTGGCCTGCTTGCATCCAATTCAGATTTCATTAATGCTATCCATTGTGTTTGGGTATAGCTGCTTCTTTTTACACCTTGTAAGCTAGATTTATATCCAAAATAGGTTTTAAGTGCATACTCAGAGCAATGCGTAATCGGACTTCCAGATGTAATCACATAAGCACCACTGCCGCCATTAGCAGCTACATCGTATTGCATTTCTACGCCTACTCCGCAATGGTACATCAAAGTGGCCACCGCCGTATTTGAGCTATTTAACACGTTTGGCATGCCCGACCAATTATAGGTGGTGCTTCCAAAATTAGCAGATAAGGTTCCGTACTTACTGTGGTTGTAAGAGTGGTTGCCTGTTCCCTTGGCGGGGTAATTCCAATATTTCATAATTTGAGCCATGGCAGTTGCCACGCATCCCGAAACAGTTCTTTCGGCTGCTACATTATCATAAGGGCACAGCGCGTTTTCATAAGGCGCCTGGTTCCATTTGGTCTGAACCAAAGGATTAACCGTAGCTTTTTTAGCTAAATTTTCTGCGGGCTTAGCGCTTAATAAAGCGTTCCATTCTTGGCGCATTTCTTCGGTTTGAACCAAATTGTTTTCTATAATAAATCTGATTTCGTTTTTATAAGCCTCCAACCATTTTTGCACATTGTTTGGGATGTTGGTAGCATTAAATTTTACCTCATCAGAATAGCCCAAAATTGGCAATGCTTGGTCGTCTGCCGAAACAATAACAAAGCCATTTCCTTGTGTTACGTTAAACACATAAAAATAATTGGCGGGTGTTAGTTTAGCGCTTTCACTTTGAGCTGCCGACATGGCTGTGTAGGCTAAATCTATGGTTACACCACTTTTAAAGGAAGCATTGTTGGTACGGGTAGTTAAAAAGTTTTGCCCAATAAGTTTTGCGGTAAGCGCATCTATGGGTTTGGCAAAAGAAAACAGGATTGAAAGAAACAATCCTAAAGTAAGTAATAGTTTTTTCATAAAAAATGTATTTGGTTTTAAGTAATAACCTAAACAAACATACAAAAAACCATAACACTTTAAAACATGAATTTTGTATTACAATACAGGCCAAGCATTGCCCTATTTGTTGTTGTAAAGGTTTGCTTCTTTAAATTTGTCAATAACCCATTTTTTAAGTTGGTCATTTTTATAGTCGAACCATTGTTGTCTATAAATTCCTGAGTGGTCAATAAGAAATTTAAAATTGCTAAAAGGTTTTTTCCCTTCCAACGCATTCATTAGCTTTTCTTTCAGCTCTTTATTTCCTGTAAGTTC
>JAUYMZ010000125.1 GCA_030699355.1 Bacteroidota bacterium
GCATCATTAGCGGTGTTGTAAACCATAGCGCTTTGTTTTTACAGCACCTCGAAAAAAATGAATTGGTTTTGGGTAAAAAACTGCTCATTGTAGAAATAAGTGCTTTCGACCAATTGGTAAAAGTTCAGGTTGATAACAAAAAAACACAGCAATTGAGTAGTGAGGTTGTGCGCAATATTTTAGTTAAAAAATTAGCTTAATTGAAATGGATAAATCTAATAAATCACTGAGTGAGGTCCACGAGTCGGTAGATATAACCCAACCTAAAAGCAGATTTAGAACGCTGCTTGCGTTTATTGGTCCGGCTTATTTAGTAAGTGTGGGTTACATGGACCCTGGCAATTGGGCCACAGATATTGCAGGTGGTAGCAGGTTTGGATATACTTTAATTTGGGTATTATTAATGAGTAATTGGGTGGCTATCTTATTGCAAAGTTTAGCGGCTAAATTGGGAATTGTAAAAGGTTGGGATTTGGCTCAGGCAAGCCGCCAACAATACCCTTCTTGGATAAATGTACCCTTATATGTTTTGGCAGAAATTGCTATTGCTGCCACCGATTTAGCAGAAATAATTGGTATGGCCATTGGGCTGAACCTATTATTTGATTTGCCTTTGATGTATGGCGTTTTAATTACTGTTTTGGATACCTTTTTACTCTTGTTTTTAATTAATAAAGGCATTCGGAAAATTGAACTGTTTATAGTAAGCTTGGTAAGTATAATCGGACTTTCTTTTTTTATGGAAATGATTATTGTAAAGCCTGATGTAAAAGCTTTGGCTGAAGGGTTTATACCGAGTGGATTAAGCGGTGAGGCCTTATATATTGCCATTGGGATTATTGGAGCCACCATCATGCCTCATAATTTATATTTACATTCTTCTTTGGTTCAAACCAGAAAAATTAAACGCGATGATGCGGGTATTAAGCGTGCAATTAAGTTTAACTTTTTTGATTCTGCCATTGCCCTCAATGCTGCATTTTTTGTAAATGCCGCCATCTTAATCTTAGCTGCTGCAGCCTTTCACAAAAATGGGTTTAATGAGGTAGCTGATATCTCTGATGCCCATGAATTATTGCGCGGGATTTTTGGTGATTTAGCGCCAACCTTGTTTGCTATTGCCTTAATTGCTGCCGGACAATCATCTACCATTACGGGAACTTTAGCGGGGCAAATTGTGATGGAGGGTTATTTAAATTTAAGGATTAGTCCTTGGGTAAGACGCCTAGTTACGCGCCTCATTGCCGTTGCACCAGCCGTTTTTACTATTGCGTATTTTGGGGAAGGTAAGATTGGTGAATTGTTGATTTTTAGTCAGGTTGTTTTAAGCTTACAATTGGGTTTTGCCGTTATTCCATTGATTCACTTTACCAGTAGTAAGAAGATGATGGGCAATTTTGTAAATAAAAAATGGATTATCATTTTGGCTTGGCTTTCGGCTATTTTAATTGTTGGCCTAAATGTGAAATTGGTGGCAGAGGAATTAGCTACTTTTTTAAATTCTGATTATGCTCAATTGTCGTGGTTAAAAATACTAATCTATTTATTTCTAATTTACGTTGCCTTTTTGTTAGTGTATGTTACTTTTAGTCCGTTTTTAAACAAGATGCGCGAAAAAAGAATGAGTCCACATGCGCC
>JAUYMZ010000129.1 GCA_030699355.1 Bacteroidota bacterium
GACTTCCATTAACTGTAATGGTAGCTTCAGACCTAGAGCTAGAAGCTGCTAAGAAAATTTCAGCTTGGTACTTGTTACCAACAGTAATGTTAGTACCGTTTACTGGAATAATCTGTGGTGTTAATTGGTCAATAATCATTACTTCAGCAGTTAAAGATGATTTTAACTCATCTAAAACTTGGGCTTCTGTATTTTTAATGTCGTTTTGAGTTTTTGAAATCAAAGCAACAACGGCAGCTAATGGCGTATGTTCAAACATTTCTGATTCCCAAGATTTAGTAGAATTCTTTGGATCTTCAGTAGTTAAATCACTTTTAATTGATGATTGCTTATCTTTAGGAAGGATGTTTAAAAGGTTTGTTCTAATTTCATTTATCTTAGCTTTAACCTCTGCACCTTTTCCTTGGTTCATCATTAAATTAGCGTGTAATTCAATGTTACTTGCTTGAGCAATCTCATTTTCAGGATTACCATCTTTACGACCACCAGCAGTAGTAATTAATTGTTCTTTTAATTCGGCAAAGTATGCAACACCTGCATCTGCAATTTTCTTAACCTCTAAAGACTTTTTTAATACTTCTACTCCCTTTGGGTCGGTAGGAATATCTTTATTATATTTTGCTATAGCCGTTAAAGTACCCTCATTCTTTTTATCAATGTTCATACCAGCACGGTCCATGCTTATCTCCACCATGTGGAAGGACTTCAAGATCTCAGCAGACACATTCAATGCTAACAAAGCTGTTAACACCAAATACATCATATTGATCATCTTCTGCCTTACGCTTACTTTACCTCCAGCCATTTTTTTATTCTTTGTATTTTACAAAAATTTATAAATAAAATTAATTACCACGAACATTCATAGCTGCAAGCATATTTCCATATACGCTGTTTAATGAGCCTAAATTTTTGTTCAATTTATCCATTTCGCCTCTGAAATGTTCTGCATTCGCATTTGTATCATTCAGAGTACTTACTACTTTAGATAAACCACCTACGAATTCATTGATACCTTTTAAATGATTATTAGATTCAGCAATTTCTAATTCATAAATTGAATTTAAAGAAGCTAAATTTTTGGTCATTTTTTCAATTTGAGCACCATATTCACGTGAACCTTCTGAAGCATTAACCAAACCTTCCATGGCTGTTACAGCTTTGGTATAAGAAGTATTGATTCCAGTTAATGAATCAGCAGCTTGTTGTACATTTTTAGTGTAAGTATCAGTTGCTACTGCGGCAGTAGACAAATCTTTTAAATTGCTAACATTGTCGCTTAATGTGCGCATGCCATTGCCTAAGCTATTAATTAAATCTGGACCAATTTTAGCTTCTTCCATCATTTTATCTAATTGTTGAGTGATAGAACCTTTATTACCTGCAGATTTTTTCTCTTTAGGCTCTAATCCAGCTAATTCAGGGTATACTAATGTCCAATCTGGCTCTTGATGAGGTGGTTCAAATGCAGAGATAAAGAAAATCGCGGCTTCTGTTAATAAACCAACCATTAACATGGCATCCGCACCAGGCCAATGTAAAATCTTAAATAAGGCACCAACAATTACAACTGCTGCTCCAATACCATAGGCTTTTGCCATGAAAGACTTAAAGCCTTTACTTTCTAAAAAACTGTTTTTCATTTGTTTAAAATTTTAAGTTTGAGTGTTTGTTTAGTTTGTTATGTTTTGTTATGTTATTTTTTATCTCTGTTTGAACGTCCGATATAAGTTTGAACCGTTCTGAATCCTGTGTAAGAATTAGCACTATCTTGGTACTCGTAAGTACGGCTACCATTTTGAATATAATGAGCAATATCTTTCCAAGAACCACCTCTTATTACTTTACGTTTTAATGTTTCACCATCTTCATCCTTGGCGTCGTATTGGTAATCTGAGTTTAAATCATGTGTGAACAAGTGTGCAGATTCTGCAAATGAAGTAATCGTCCATTCTGCTACGTTACCACTCATATCATATAAACCAAAATCATTCGGGAAATAAGAAGCAACACGAATTGGATAAACACCACCGTCTGCACCATAATCACCTCTACCTGGTTTAAAGTTTGCAAGTGAACAACCTTTTGCATTTCTCACATAAGGACCACCCCAAGGATACATCGTTTGATCTCTTCCTGCTCTCGCTGCATATTCCCACTCATATTCTGTTGGCAATCTGAAGGCAGTAACACCGTTTTCACCGTTATAAGCATAGTATGAATTCATGTGTACGGTTCTCCAATGGGCAAAAGCACGCGCTTGTTTCCAATTAACACCTACCACAGGATATTCATCATATTTTGGATGCCAGTAGTACATTGTTGAAATAGGCTCATTATAAGCATAAGTGAAATCACGCATAAATACTAAGGTATCAGGATAAATTTCTACTACCTCTTCGCGCTTAAATTCACCACGATTTCTCTGGTACGACTCTTGCTTTTTAAGCATAGCTGCTGCACGTAAGTCGATGTAGTCGTAACGATATTTTAATTTACGTACATCAATTTGCTTGGTACGATAATATACCTCGTTGCCTTGATAATACATATCATTTACATCGCCACCTTTCATATCTTCTCTATCCATCTTCAAACGATAGTTAATTTCATGCTCACCTGTCTCTTCTTCAGTGATTGGATCAATCAGTGCGTTCCAATATTTTTCACCTAATTTCTCGCGAAATATAGAGTCCATGATCTCATCAACAAACTGACGATACTCATTGTTGGTGATTTCTGTTTCATCCATATAAAA
>JAUYMZ010000130.1 GCA_030699355.1 Bacteroidota bacterium
GAATTGGTGATGAACGAAATGAATGCCATGAACCTAAGTAGAATGGATACGGTATTGGTTTCTAATACCCAAATCTTAGGTTCAACCCGAATGCGTGTGGGAGTTACTTATGCCGGTACCCAGTTAAATCCAAGTGTTACATTTTTAGGGGTGTTTAGAGATTATGTGGTAAATTTCCCAATGGATACGGTAAAACCTACTGCTAATTTAATTGGTAATAAAACATTAAACACAGAGATACATAAGGCATTTGTTGATCCAGGTATTATGGCTATGGATAATATAGAAGGAGACATCAGCGCGAAATTTGAAACTATTGGCACAGTAGATACCTCTAAGGTGGGTCCAAATTTATTGAAGTATGTGGTAAGAGATTTGTATGGCAATGTAAGCGATACTTTGTACAGAACAGTGTTTGTAATCTTAAATCAAACCGGACCAAGTTTGGTATTAAACCCGCCAGCAAATATGTATGTGGAGGTATATAATAAATTTACAGAGCCAGGGTTTACAGCCAGAGATAATCAAGGAAATTTAATCAATAATCAAGTTATCATTACCTCGAATTTAGATACGGCTGTTCTTGGAACCTATAGCAAGGTGTATACTGTTGTAGATGCATTTGGTTTAAGAGCTACACAAGAGAGAGCCGTTGTTGTAGGTGATAGCACTCGCCCGGTAATAACATCAAAAGGTAATCCTTATGTTCACCAAGTTGAAACAGCTTTAGATTTATCTAGTGTGGTAAATGTTACAGATAATTTTTGGCCAAGAAGTTTCCTTGATTTACAAACACAAGGTACAGTGGATGTAAGTAGGGTTGGAAGTTATTTTGTGCAATATGTGGCTAGAGACAACAGTGGCAATGTAAGTAATGAAACGGTTGTGAGAATTGATGTAAGAGATACGAAAGCGCCAACACTTGTTTTAAATGGTTTTAACCCAACCAAACATGAGGTGAAAACAACCTTTAATGATCCTTGGGTTACTGTATCTGATAACTATTGGCCGGCAGGTACTGTAGTTGTAACTAGAAAAGGAAGCATCAATACAAACGTTTTAGGCACCTACAATTTATGGTATATAGCCACAGACCCATCGGGCAATAAAGATTCTATTTTACGAGTAGTAAATGTTGTTGATGAAACAATTCCTGCAATTGATTTATTAAACGTTTTTGAGGTGAATTTACCACGTTGGAGAGAATATGTTGATGCACCAATTTCTTTAATTGATAATTACAATACAGACGCACAAATGCGTGGTAATTTGATTACTGTAAATAGTTTACCAAAAAATAAAGAAGGTAATTATTTTGCAGACGGTTTAGGTTTGTTTGTAGTTACGTATAAGGTTAAGGATTTGTCTGGCAATGAATCAAATGAAGTTAAACGAACCATTAACGTAGTTTCTGCTTCGGGCGTAAATGATGTATTAAATTTCGATGGTTTGGTTAGTGTTTATCCTAATCCAAGTAATGGAAGAATTAATATCAGATTGGCCGCCGAGCAAAAAGAAAATGTTCAAGTTAGCATTTATGATATGCTTGGCAAGTTGGTTCAGCAAACTGAAATTAAGGGTAACAACTTACATGCAAATGAACTTGAATTAAACAATCAACCTAAAGGATTCTATTTAATTCGCATTCAAACAGGCGAAAAAATAAGCACTAAAAAGATTCAAATAAATTAATATAGAATTAAAAAATAAGCGGCGCGCCTTGATAGGTTTGCGTCGCTTTTTTTATGCTTGTTTTACTGAATTTTATTTCATAGTATTGGCATCTATTATTTATTTTATGAAAACAAAATTTCTACTAAAATTAGCATTTTTATTAATCTTTAGTTTTAGATTCACGAGCAGTTATGCTCAAATCATTTCTACTGACCCAGCACCATATTGTACGGTGGATGCGGCTTTTGCGAATTGCGGAACCAATGATTTTATCAATAACTTTACTTTTAATACCTTGTCTAATCTAGGGTCAGGTTGTAATGCCACAGCACCTTATTACACCAGGTGGGCACAGACAACAAGTGTAATTCCTGGAACTACCTATCCAATGTCTGTTCAAGGAAGTGCTACCAAGCCAAATGGCTTTGGTGTTTGGATTGATTTTAATAGAGATAATGATTTCTTTGATCCAGGCGAGTTTGTTTATTTTACACCAGGTGCTTATAATACCTTACCTGTTGGTCAGTTGTGGACGGCAAATATTACCATACCAACTACTGCTACTCCTGGTTTAACTCGTTTACGTGTTCGCGGTAATTGGGCCAATTATAGAGGAGGTGCACCAGGTGGGCCATTTATTCAATCTGAGGCTTGTGGATTAATCAATGATTGGACAGAAACTGAAGATTACAATATTACCATCGTAGGAAGTTCTGGTCCGGTTTTACCCCCTATTGCTAATTTTTACCCTAGTCAAGCAACTACTACTAGCGTGCCTGCTGATACTGTTTGGATTAATTCACCTTATGATTTGGTAAGCACCAGCACCAACACAAGTAGAAGCTTCTGGGATTTACCAGGCGAAAATCCATTATTGCCAGGTTATGCAAGAACGCCTGTTGCCTGGACAAGCCAACAATATATTGATACAGCTAAATATGATCAAAGATTCAGATATACCTTTAATCGCCGTGGTTTTTGGCCAGTACGTTTATTAGCTATTAATGATTTAAAACGCGATAGTTTACGCGATAGCGTAGTTAAATATATTTATGTTGATACACCAAACAATACTCCTAAACCAAACTTCTTTGCTGCTCGTAGAAAAGTGGGAATAGGTGAATATGCCAATATGGTTGATATTTCAAGTGGTGGTCCGAACCAATGGTATTGGACATTTGACCCGCCATGTAATTTATGTACAACCCCTCCTTATTTCAATAATTTCTTCGCTGGGCCTACCGATCAAAATCCTTTATTTTTTGGAGGTGACCCAGGTAAGTTTACCGTTTGTTTACAAGCTTGGAACGACAGAGGAAGTGATACCGTTTGTAAGAAAGATTATATTGAGATTATCAATAGTATCAATATTTGTAGTGGAAGTGGTGCATCAAGAAGCACAGAACAAGAAGGATTTATGTTTGGACCTTCAGGTCCAGGCTTGAGTTATACTAGAAGTCAGATTACAGGTTGCCCAGGATTTTTAATAGAACCATGCGGTGATAGTATTGTATTATGGGTTGAACGTATCAAAATGCTTCCTTCAGATTCATTGGTAATACACAATGGAACAAGCGCTAGTGCGCCAATTCTTAGAACCATTGGAGGCTTAGATGTTGCTAGTTTACCTGTTGATATTCTACAACGTGGAATAAGGGGTGGAAGTAGGTTGTTTATTAGATTTAAATTAGGTACCGCAGGAATTCCAGCTGGTTTTACTTTAGCAGGGTTTTCTATTCGTTGGGAAACTTTACCGCCAAGTTATGGTGCTCCTGTATCTCGCATTCAAGTGCAAGATACCATCTTTAGCTTGCAGCCTGTTACATACACCAATACCTCAACTGGCGTATTGATGCAATATGCATGGGATACAGATGGTAATAATGTATATGATTCTACGAATGGTACTGTAACCCGCAGCTTTTTGGTAACAACGCCATTTTTTAGAAATATTTGTTTGGTTACCTACAATTGTGTGGGAAGCGATACTTCGTGTAAGAATGTATTGTTTTTGCCAACTTCACAAAAACCAGTAACCCGTTTTGATGTCAACAAAATACAAGGGTTTAATACCGATACTTTTAGTTTTACAGATAGAAGTTTGTACGGCCCTGGCACTTGGAGATGGACATTTACTCCAGGAACCGCGCAATATTTAATGGGAACAAGCAATACCAGCAAGAACCCTGTTATGCGCTTTACCCAAAGAACCAAGTACACCGTAAAATTGGTAGTAACAAATCAGTTTGGAGCCGATTCTTTAGTTAAGGTAGATTATGTAAATATTGGTGCCTACGACCAACCACAATGTTTAAGTGATATAAACTTAGCCGATGGAAGTGTTGGTATTAGTCGTGTTAGATTAGAAAGTGGCATCGATACATCAACCAATGCTACCAATCCTTGC
>JAUYMZ010000145.1 GCA_030699355.1 Bacteroidota bacterium
TCCCGGTAATCTTGAAATCTCGTAATCGTGTTCAGAATGATTTTTAGGATTACAGGATAAACACGATTAAGAAATCCCAGTAATCATGAAATCTCGTAATCGTGTTCAGAATGATTTTTAGGATTACAGGATAGACACGATTAAGAAATCCCGGTAATCTTGAAATCTCGTAATCGTGTTCAGAATGATTTTTAGGATTACAGGATGGGCACGATTTCAAGAATATTAGTTAATTAGCTTATGAATTTTAGCTGAAGTGTCTCAATAAAGTAAAATGATTAGATTTTATTATATTTGTTCAAACGTATCAGTCATGAATATTGAAGCAACAAAATATGAGTTATTAAACAGATTACATAGTACAACAGATGAAAATCTTTTGGAGCAACTTGTTGCGGTTTTTAAAAATTGGGATAAAAAGATTGAGCCAATTTCTGTTGTCCAATACAACAAAGAGTTAGAGGCAGCGGAATTAAGAATTGCGAATGGTGAATTTACCACTCATGACGACCTCGAAAAGGAAAGCGAAGAATGGTAATTAAGAAAAAGAGAACTATAAAATGGGAGGAAGAGGCTAAGCTTTATTTTAAACAAGTCATTAAATATATTAAACAAGAATCCCCTCAAGGAGCAGAAATTGTTAGACGTGCCATTATAGCTCATGTTGCTGTTCTTAAAGATGATGCAGGTATTTATGAAGTTGATAGATTTAAGATAAATAATGCTGGAAATTACAGGGCATTGACAGTTTATAGTTACAGAATTACCTATAAAATAATTGACTCTGAAATCCTCATTTTAAGAATTAGACATACAAGCCAAAGCCCTATTATTCATTAATCACTTCACCTTTTAATTTTCAAACATCCCTAAATCAAAACTTTTGTCTGAACACGATTCAAAGGATTACAAGATAGACACGATTAAGAAATTCCGGTAATCTTGAAATCTCGTAATCGTGTTCAGAATGATTTTTAGGATTCCAAGATATACACGATTAAGAAATCCCGGTAATCATGAAATCTCGTAATCGTGTTCAGACAAAAGAAAATTTGCGAACCAAAATACCTACATTAGCGCCAACGGAATATCGTTGCTTATGAGTAGTCTTCAAAACAGCATTAATTTTAGCACTTGTGGGGGTGTGTTAAATGATTTTATATTGGGATTGCCTAATTTAGGAAATCTTATGCTGTTAGAAGAGTTAGCAGCCATTCCAGAGTTTAATGAGTTGTTATGGAATACAGGTTTAGGTTCGGTGAGTTTTACTTGTGTTCAAACTTCATACAGCGATTGGCTAAACATGCTGGCTTACCGCGACCCAGTTTCGTTGATGAATTTACTAATAACTTATGCGCAAGGCACAAGCGAAACCCAGCGCAAAACATGGATTGTAAACTGGCTAATGGAAAATGATCCCTATCAATTCTTGTATACTATTACATTGATGAACCCATCAGCTATTGCCGCAGCGCAAACTGCCAATGCTCCTTTGTATGCGGCTACTGCGGGTGCGCCCGACATGCAGCAGTATTTTGAGCAAATAAAGCAAAGCTATGGCAACTCTTTCTACGACCAAATGTTTAATCATTTTGCTAGCAGCAGCAACCTATATGTAGATAGCTTAAAAGTAAACGAGTTTCATATTTATGGCAGCAGTCGTTTGGGTATTTACGAAAGCAATGAAGTGATAGCATGGCGTTCTGCATTTGATGCCAATAACGATAACCAACTCAGCGAAACAGAGTACAGCAGTTACAGCGCCAACAACAGCGGTTTTATGTTTGCTAATTTATCTGGCTACAGAGGCAAAATTAGATATGAAATGTCTAACCATTTAGGCAACGTTCTCACAGTAGTTTCAGATAAAAAGCTTACAGTTTGCAGCAGTGGCACTTTTGTTTCCTACGCAGCAGAAGTAATCTCTGCCACGGATTATAGTCCGTTTGGCGCGCCGTTGGCTGGGAGGACGTTTTCGAGTGAGGGGTATAGGTTTGGGTTTAATGGGCAAGAGCGAGATGATGAGGTTGCAGGTGTTGGAAATATAATGACTGCCGAGTTTTGGGAGTATGATGCAAGGTTGGGGAGAAGGTGGAATGTGGATCCTGCTTTCAAGAGGTTCCCTTGGCAAAGCCCTTATTCAACTTTTGATGATAATCCGATACTCAAAAATGATCCTAATGGGGATGCACCTCCAAACAATACTGTTATTAAGAATACAATAAATAGTATAACTAAAAATAAAGATTCCTATACTATTTCAGAAACTACAACAATTTCAAAAACGAGTACGAATGAAATCGTAAATGACGATGGCACAAGAACTGTTGAAACAACCTTAACACAAACAAAAATTATTTCTATATCGACAATCTCGAATTCTGGGAAAATTTTGGAGAATAGCTCAGAGTCTACAACCTACAGTAGATCAGAATCAAATACATATTATGATTTGGGAGCAGCTAGTTTTTACAAGGCATATGGATATGAGCAGAATATCATTAAAGAATCTTATAAAACGATTAGCGGTGGCCAATTTATTGGTCCAACTGCACAGGTTGTTCAATTCAATTTGTCTAATGGGTTTTCATTTCCGATTAATGACGATATGCAATCGGTAAAAGCTATGGAGGCCAGATCTGAATGGATGGGTGATAAATATTTTAACCAGAAAGGCAAAAGGGTTGCAGAACCTGGGCAAAAATACTATAAAAAAGGACATGACATTCAGTTGGAAATTTATAATAAGGGTAAATATGAAATGGAAAAGAATAAACAACCAGGTGAGTTTACATTCATAAGAACATATGACTATATTTTGTATAACGTAATTTTGAAAAAGACACAGGAAATATTGCATTGATTTATGAGAACAAATTATATTGAATTGATTGTGGTTTCATTCGTTTTGATTTTTGGATGTAATCAGAATTCCACCGAGAAAAAGAGGATTTTATATAGAAATGGGGCAGGATATATTGTTAGAATTGATTCGACAATCAGCGATATTATCCAAAGTTCTGCAAATTTTTCTAAGTTAAATAACTCTGATTTTTATAGATTGACAGTATTCGATAAGAATCAAAATATTATAGAAGAATCAGAATATTTAGACCAAGAAATTTGGAATAGGAGTTTGTTTGCTTATGAAAATAATAAATTGGTTTGTTTAAAGGGGCGTAAATACAAAAATGGTGCTATTCAAGATAGCTTTGAGTTAAAGTATCAATATTTTGATAAAAACAACGGGCATCTATGCAAAATCACTAATATCAATACCAATGAGATTGTAAGGCTGATTGATTTTACAATTGATTCTTCGACCTTCAGTTCAATCACAAAAACGTACCTTCCAAAAGATTCAACACTTCAATTAGCTGAGACCGAAATTTCCAAATTTGATAAAAGTTGGAATGAAATTAACACATTAATTCGCAGCGTTGAACAAGAAACTAATTCATTTACCATAAATCGTTATGATACGATTAATAGGATAATATTTGATATGGAACTTCTTGATAAAAAATTAGTCAAATGTAGATTTTATTATTATAAAAATGAGCGATTAAGTGAGGTGTCTGCTTACGATGAAATGTTAAATAACTCAATACTCACTTTAATAGAAGAGGAATATTATTAGATTTTAAAGTTATCATACAGCGGCAGTTTAGGATTCCCTTTTTTAGTTTAGTTTGCTGAAAGTCTATTGCTATTGAGTTTGTAAAAACCTTTGTGTTCTATAAATTAGAATAATTGCAAAGCACCGAAATAGCGCCCAAAATATGAGTTCTTATTTTGTGAAAATAGCTGTAAACTTTGATCCTAATTTATTGGCAACAGTACAAAGAGGATGTATAATACAAGGTTGGGTAAAAAGTTAGAATGTAAATCCAATGATGTATGTTTGGCTAAACTTATATGCATTTTTTAAGCTTCCATGAATTTAGAAGTTTAAAGGTTCAATTTTATTCTATTGCCAAATTTTGATATTAGGATAAAGGTGGATTTTAGGTTAGTAGAATTTGGGGAAAATTGATTTAATAAAGAGGGCAAAAGTTTTGTTTTTTTTAATATTTTAGATCCAGATTCAATGAAAAATTGGAGTCACATCTGGAGTCACATTTTTGGTGCATTTGGGTGCATTTATGTTCTTTGAGGTTCATTTTGGGGCATGAAAAGCCTTGAAAATACTGTAAGGTGCTGATTATCTGAGTATTCATAACCCTAAGGTCGGCAGTTCGATTCTGCTTCCCGCTACCTACAGCGACAAGGCTTTTCAGGATTTCTGAGAAGCCTTGTTTTTTTTGGAGTCACA
>JAUYMZ010000149.1 GCA_030699355.1 Bacteroidota bacterium
AATAACCAGTTATTGGTAAATTCAGAATGAATAAATACATTCGTGATGAAACTAGAAGAGCCGTGTGAAGGGAGATCCCGCCCATGCGGGACACGGTTCCGTGGGAACGTAAGGGTGAAACTCCCTTGCGTGACCCGATTACCACCTATGCCAAATATAATTTAACTACGAAGTTTGTTTCAAATTAATTTGGATTATTGTTGCCTAATTAGCTAACTTTGCTCTGTGAGTGAAAAATTTAATAGAGATATCTTCTATTATAGAGAATACTACTTAGACTTTTTTGACGATTTAAAGCCAGAAGTAAAGAAAAAGTTTAACTGGACTTTACAACTTATTGCCACTTTAGATCGTGTTCCTGAAAAGTATTTCAAACATCTAACAAATACTTCTGGATTATATGAGATTAGAGTTGAAGTTGGCTCGAACATATACCGTGTTTTTAGCTTTTTTGATAAAGGTAAACTAATCATCCTTGCCAATGGTTTTCAAAAAAAATCTCAAAAAACTCCTGCTAATGAAATTGAACTTGCTGAAAAAATAAAAAAACAATATTTCGATGAAAAAAGTAAATAAAAATCTGACTTCGTTTTCTGAACATTTAGACAAGCAATATGGAAACCGTGGGAATGCGAAAAGAGAAAAATATGAGGAAGGTTTTGAAGCCTTTAAATTGGGTGTAATGCTCCAAGAATTGCGCAAAAAGAAAGGGTTAACTCAAGAGCAACTAGCTGAAAAATGTGGTACTACTAAAACTTACATTTCTCGTATTGAAAATAATGCCAGTGATATTAGACTCTCCACTCTTATGAGAATTATTCGTGAGGGACTAGGTGGACACTTAAAATTGCAGGTAGACATTTGATGCAGGACGGCACAGGTGGTAACAGGTGCCTTGCGCAATTGCCGACTTGGTGCTAATTGGTAATTTTGTTTTTGCCCAGAAAGTTTTTAACTTGCTTCATGTTGACGCCTCCTCATGCGGCAACTGCGCCATGAACCAAAACGTTATGGCCAATGGTGGAAATATATTCGGTAACATTGAACAGAAAATTAATTTGGAAAATAGTTGTCTAAGTAGTTAACTTTGTGTGGTGACTAATGACAGGCAGGTAATAGCGTATAAAAAATACTTTCTCGACTTTTATGAGAATCAGCCCGACAATGTTCAACGAAAAATTGAATGGACTTTGAATCTCATCAAGGTAACTCGACAGGTTCCTGAAAAGTATTTTAAGCATTTAGAAGGTGCCAAAGGACTTTATGAAATAAGAGTTGAGGTTGGAAATAATATTTACCGCATCTTCTCATTTTTTGACAGAGGAAATTTGGTAGTTCTTGGGAATGCTTTCCAAAAGAAAACACAAAAGACACCCAAACAAGAGCTTGAAAAAGCTATTAAAATAATGGAGGAATATCAAAATGAAAACAAATAACAATATCACTACCTTAGATCAAATCCTTGACAAAAAGTATGGTAAAAAAGGACAACCTAAACGTGAACAATGGGAACAAGAATTTGAAGCATTTCGACTTGGTGTTTTACTAGAAGAAGCTAGATTAAAACTAGGAATGACACAGGAGGAACTTGCTGACAAATGCGGGACAAATAAGTCATACATCTCACGGATAGAGAACAACTCATCTGACATCCGCTTGTCGACACTTATGAAAATTATTCAGCAAGGACTTGGTGGACACTTAAAATTGACTCTTGAACTATAATTCGAGAGAACCACTGGCCATAACAGATAGGGTTTCGTTGGGCTCGAAGAGCCAACAATGAACCCTGTGTTGAACGGAACCACGCTCAGGTTTGGGGCTTTTTTTTAGTTATGCATTTTGCATCTAGATTTCTGTAACGTTATTAATTTTTTCCAGGCTTGGAATTGATGCTTACAAATGTATCAGTTCATTGACAATTTAAACTTCAAAATTCGAAACGCAGAGACAGTTCAAGAAAAGTTCGATACTTTTTATTTATTATTGAGAATTAATAATTTTTCAAAAACATGAGAAAATTCAAATTGAATCCAGAATACAATAAATACGCTGTAATTTCCTTTATTTGTCTTTTAACATCCATTTTACTCATTGTGTCTTGGTTTGTGGTTTTTTTTGGAGACGCATGGGGACATGCACTTGGAGGAGGAGCGGGGGGAGCAAGAATAATAAGCATTGTTGAAACGCTTCTTGGGGTTTTGGCTTTCATTTTCTTTCTCATATCATTGATTTCAAGTTTCATTGGCTTAGCGTCATTTGAAAATAATCCTAAACTCAAGGGACGCGGCTATGGTTACGCATCGTTAGTAATTTTAGGCTTGATTGTACTTTTGTTTTTATTATCGTTTTGACAGAACGCTAAACTATTTTCATAACAGAATTAAAAATGCTTGTGCTTTATTGTTGCTGTTTTAGGAAATCCATTTAGCGAAAAAAAAGTGGAGAATAAATACATGACTTCCATTTGTAAAACAATCGAATATAAATGTACACACACACAACACAGTTATTCGACTTACCTACCGTAACAACGGAAAGTTGAAAATCATTAAAGTTTACTTACCACCTTAAACATAACCTCGTTTATCAAATAATCTTTTGGTGGTAGATGTGATTAACATGATGAGAATGGCCCCAGAAAAGGCTAGCCCCATGTCTTTTTGTGCATCCCAAACATCACCTTGTGAACCTAGGTAGGCATGACCTTGTGCAGGAAAAAACAAATCAGCTACAGCCCATTCAATTAACTCATACATTCCGCTGAATGACAATGTAATTTCAACAGGTAATACCCAGCATATCCAAACAGGCCATTGAAACCAATTTTTAAAATAATCACGCATGGGATAAGCGAGCATGAATCCAAAACTAAAATGCACAATTCGATCATATTGATTGCGCTCTAAATGCAAAACATCTTTGAGCCAATAGCCCAGCGGATTTTCTGCATATGTATATTCAGAGCCATAAATATGCAATAGAATATATATGAAAATTAACGAGTAACTTAAATCGCTAAACTTAAATTTTTTATAAGTAGTTATAATTGCGAATAGAAATAAGGCAGTAAGAATATTTTCAATATACCAATTGGTAATATCTGTGGTGTTGATAAATGTTCCTACCCAACAAATGGCAAATACAACTAAGTATATTTTGAGCAGTAAGTTCACCTTTAATGAGTTACGTGTGGGTGATGAAGCAGTAGTGTATATCATAAAACAATATTCGGAATTTACTAGGTAAAAACAAAACATCCGAACGCACAACACATACATAAAAAAACCCGCTCTGTTGCAGAGCGGGTTTTTTGTTTATTACTTTTATATTAGTAAATATTGTTTGTGTTTCTGTATCCTGGAAGGTTTTTGTACCAGTCTGTAAAAAGTGTTCCATTGCTTTCTGCCCAATCTTTAAACTTTAAATGGGTTTGGATAATGTCTACTTTTTCTTTTGGATGATTAAACTCTTCAGGAATTTGAATGGCCCAAGGAATGTTGTTCTCTGTTACATAATATTTATTTTGTGCAACATTACTAGCATCATTAGCGGTTCCAAAAAGCGACATATTCATTAAACTTGTTGGCGCAAAGTTGGGTAAATGTACCTCGTGACTTCTTACTTGGTTTACAAAGATGAATGGGTTAAAGTTTGCCAATCCCAATTGAGCCAATGTGTAGGTATTTGGCTGAACCGAAATATTCAAGGTAACGGTAGCTGGCGTAACATAAGGAGCTCCCGGTGTAGTGTTTACTCCAATGCCAGTTCCTGGGTGTTGCATAATGCTGTAGTTGTTATCAAAAACAATAAAGGTTGGTTTGCTTTGTGCGTTCTCTAATCCGTTTGAACCTAAAGACACAATATTACCCGAAATTTGCATACCCGTTACGCTTAAGTGTGCTTGGTTAATGGCATTTGGCAATTGAAATCCAAAACCATTTCTAAATCCAGCTCCAAAAGCTAATACAGTAAACTCTGCTTTTATATCAATTACTTTGTTGCTTGCGTTGGTTACAGAAGTAAAGGTATACTCTACAACCATATCATTAAAATCGTAATCGCCTTTGCTTGGCCATAAATCTTCGTAAGCAAGGGTACCAGTTTTGTAATTTACAGCACAACGGGCCGCATCATTTGGAAAAGCATCTTCTGCATCTATACAACCATCACCATCTGTATCTTGGTTATTGTTTTGATTGCAATTGGTATTGTTGTTTGTCATTACATAAGTAAAATCTGCTACAGTAAAAGTTACAATATTTTCAGCACTTCCTGCTTTGGCGCTTAAACGTTGTTGTTGTAATGGACCAGCTATGGTATACGTAATTCTTACTGAGCCAGCAACACCATTCCCTATGTTTCCGGTGTTATCAAACTTAAATCCTTGGAATGGGTCTGAACCTAAACTTGGTCCCATTATTAAACTTCCATAAGTAAAACCGCCACTTAAAACTGTTCTAGAGATAGCAGAATAGGTTCCTGGAGCAGCCTCAATAGAAAGGTGTGACAATGCTTGACAGTTTGATCCGCTACAGCCATTGTGGGTTAAAATTAAACTAATGGTGTAGGTGTTGTTACAATTGTTTACCACACTTTCTATGGTAGTAGTGTAACCCATGCCATTGGTTTTTGTAATGGTTACAGCTTGGCTTGTTTTAGTAAAGGCAAATAATGCCACAAGAACTAAACTCGCTTGTATTGTTTTTATAATCGTTTTCATAAGTATTAGTTAAAAGTGTATTGAATGTTTGATTGGCTCAAGTCTACAAAAATTTCTTGACCCATATAAGAAAGAATTATTTTTTTCTCTGTTTTAGGTAAATTAATTACGGTTGAGTAGGGTTTGTTTGTTTCTAAACGAGCCGTTTCTATAACATCTCCGTTTACATTTAATACTTGAACGCGGGCATTGGCATATCCTGTTAAAGTAAGGTTGGTTTCTTGGGTGGTTTTCCAATCAAAGTTCTTATCTACCTTTAAATCGGCAGTTTTAGTTGCATTGCTGCTAGTTGGTGTGGTAGCTTGATACTTATCTTCTAAAAAATCTTTTTTGCATGAAGTACCTAATACTACGGTAACAAATGCGATGGCGATTAATTTTTTCATATTGTTTGTTGTTTGGTATTTCTATTTCATACTTTGTGCCACCATATTAAAATATTGATAATGAATAAATTAAAAATTTTGAACACACAAACACTTGGTTCAAAATGAAACAAATATCGCTAAATGAGACAAAAGGAGACTTGTTTTTGTGGGTATGGGATGGCAAAGCCCGGGTAAAACACTTTATTTGAATCTTAGATGAATAATTTTAAAGCATTATATGAACAATATAAGAATAGGGTTTATAACCTTGCTTTGCATTATGTTCAAAATACCGAGGATGCTGAAGAAATTACGCAGGATGTTTTTATACAAATATATGAAAAGCACCATACTTTTAGAGAAGAATCTTCCTTTGGTACTTGGGTTTATCGCATTACCATAAATCAATCTTTAAATTTTATTCGGGCTAAAAGCAGGCAAAAACGTTTTGCCATTTTCAGTTCCCTTTTCCATTTTAATGAGGGCTCATTAAAACACGATCAGTTTGATTTTAATCATCCTGGTATTTTGATGGAAGAAAAGGAAAGTATGAAAATCCTTTTTACCCATATAAATGATTTGCCTGTACAGCAACGAACGGTGCTGATTTTAATGAAAATTGAAAATAAATCTCAAAAGGAAGTTTCCGAAATTTTAGAAATAAGTGCCAAAGCTGTAGAATCTCTTATGCAAAGAGCGAAAGTAAATTTACGTAAAAAATTAAATCAAACGAAGGAAAATGAAAAATAAAGTCTCTAATATAGATAGCATGGAAAAGCAAATTGAAAAGTTAAAACTCATTCGTAAAGTAGAAACTCCAGAAGCTGTTTGGGATTTGTTAGCAGTGCGCCTAATTAAAGCACAAAGCATGCGCTTGCCTGTCTATTATACCTACTTGGCAGCGGCTTGTGTTCTGCTACTTTTGAGTGTAAATATTACTTTACTCTTAAAGCCTTCTTCTGAAGCCAATCTGCTAGAAGTGCTTTTGTTAAACCCAAGCAATATGTTGTACCATGACTAAACAGAAAATATACATAGGTATTATCATAATATTACTACTTTGCAATGCTTGGGCTTTGTATAAATTAAATCATAGGCCACTTTCTATTGGACCAAGAGATACCATTATAGAGAGACTTAACTTTGATATAGAACAAATTTCGATTTATGATACTTTAATTCACGGGCACCGTAGGCAAATTAGAGCGCAAGAGAAATCTTTGCATGAAACTAAGAATTCATTGTATCAACTTTTAAAAACCGATACATTGGATAGATTGCAAGCTGCACTTTTATTGGAAAAAATTGCCCAAATCCAAATGAATATAGAGCGTATCCATATTTCCCATTTTAATGATATCAAAAACATTTGTAAGCCCAATCAATTACCACAATACATAAAACTTGTTGATGAGCTTGCCAAGCTTTTTAACCATAAAAGAAAGCCAGAGAAAAAAACTTTAAAATGAAACAAGTTCTAAGCTTTTTATTTGTATTATATTGGACCTTCACGCTTGCTCAAACCCAAACTTTTTCTATTCGGTTTGAACCAACTTATGCTGCTAAACCAGTCGTATTAAATAATTTATATATACTGCCTAATGGGAATGATAGCTTTCAAATAAATTTGCTTAAATTTTATGTTTCTAATATTGCCTTGGTTCAAACCGACTCTATTGTTTTTACCAACCCCAATTTTTATTTAGTAGATGCCCAAAACAGGCTTTCTATTTATTTTGATATACCTGAAAATATTCAATTTAATGCCCTTGAACTACTAATTGGAATTGATAGTACTATTCAAGAAAACAGTCCGCTTTCTGGCGATTTAGATCCCATAAACGGCATGTATTGGACTTGGCAAAGCGGTTATATTCATTATAAATTAGAAGGAAAATGCAGCGCCTGTTTAAATAATAATAAACAGTTCACATTTCATATTGGCGGCTATCAAGGCATTGATGCTACACAATATAAGCTTTCTTTTAATTTACCTACAAATCATTTATCTGCTCAGCTAAGTTTTGATGTGTTTGCTTTTTTACCCAACATGGATGTAGCCAAAGAATGTAAGCTGATGTTGCCAGGTGCCAAGGCTAAATTATATGCCCAAGAAATAAAGAAATCATGGAAGCTAAAAAAGTAAAATTATTTCTTGCAATGGGTGTTTTATTGTTTTCGTTTAGCTACGATAAACTTTTGGGATGGAGGCTTCCAACGCATTTTCCTAAACCTATTTATAATTTTTCTTCCAATGTATACAGTGAAGCTAAAGTAACGCTTGGGCGGGCATTATTTTACGACCCAATTTTATCGCTAGACAATAGTATTTCTTGCGCATCGTGCCATAGTAGCTACAATGCATTTGCCCATACAGACCATGCCTTAAGCCACGGTATATTCGATTCTGTAGGAACACGTAATGCCCCTGCTTTATTTAATTTAGCTTGGCAAAAATTATTTATGTGGGATGGCGCGGTAAATCATATAGACGTGCAGGCCTTAGCACCGCTTACTCATGCTAGCGAAATGGGAGAAACGCTGCAAAATGTGTTACAAAAATTGGGTCGAACTAAATTATATCCAAATTTATTTTATCGAGCTTTTGGCGATAGTTTAATAAATACAGAACGAATGTTAAAAAGCTTATCACAGTTTCAACTTTCATTAATTTCGGCTCAATCAAAATATGATAGGGTAAAATTAAACTTAGATACTTTTACCTCGCAAGAGAAGCGGGGTTATCAATTGTATACAAAATACTGCCAACATTGCCATACTGAACCGCTTTTTTCTACCTACCAATTTAAGCAAAATTTTTTACCTTTAGATTCAAGCTTGTTGGACTATGGAAGAGGCTCTATTACTCATAATAAACAAGATACTTTTACTTTTAAAATTCCTTCATTGCGAAATTTAAGTTATACCTATCCTTATATGCATGATGGCCGTTTTTTAAATATATCTCAGGTTTTAACACATTACCAAAATGTTGAAATGCTAGATAGATTAAGCAGTACCAAGCCAGATTTAATTGCCTTTTTGCTCACTCTAAATGATTCAAGCTTTGTTTTTAACCCCCAATTTAAATATCCCAGAGAAATTTTTATGTGGAGAGAAGGATTTAATAAATAATGTTTTCTAAGTATTCTAAACAAACAAACTATGAGAAAATTAATACATGTATTGCTATGGCAAATTTTTATTTTGCATAGCATACAAGCACAGGTAGGTCCTTCTGTTAAATCTTGGCTACAAAATACAAGTCAAAAAGGCTCGTATTATATGAACGGCAATAGCACAGCCATAAGTAATAACATATTGGTAAATTGCCAAGAAGTTTCCTATTCTAGCAATTATGTGTATATAAAAACACAAGGCATACCCGCGTATCCAACGGGGCCATTTAATGATGGTAATCCGTCTCAAGCGAGTAGTCAAAACAGCCTCTTTCGTTTCCCAATCAATCCACGGGTTAATACGGGTCTAAAAACAGCAACTACTGGCGGAAATATTGGTGCTTTTATTAATGGGGTTGCTTTGTTTGATTACAGGGATGGTGTAGCATGGAATACTGCAACCAATGCATTATGTGGTGGTCCGGGCAACCCTGCTTGTCCCGGCGGACCAACAGCTGTGCAAAGTTGGAATAGGGATGCAGTAGTAGCAGAGCGCATAGGATTTGATTGCTCTAAAGGTCACCCCGCTATGGGAAACTACCACCATCATCAAAATCCTACGGCATTTAAAACAGATAACCTGGTAATTTCAACTATTTGTAATTTATATGATGCCGATGGCTTATATATTATAGATAGTACTAGCCATTCACCACTTATTGGATTTGCCTATGATGGTTTTCCAATTTATGGCGCCTACGGGTATAAAAATGCAGATGGAACAGGTGGTATTACCCGTATTAAATCGGCTTATCAGTTGCGTAATATAACCAATAGAACAGAACATGCTGGTGGTATTAATGTACCAGATGGTCCTGTTATTTCTGCTACTTACCCCCTGGGTTATTTTAGAGAAGATTATGAATGGGTGAGTCATGTTGGTGAGGAAGATTTTTTAGATATTCATAATGGGAGATTTTGTGTAACGCCCGAATATCCTCTGGGTACCTATGCTTATTTTGCCACAGTTGATGCCAATCATAATTCTGCCTATCCGTATGTGGTAGGGCCAACATTTTATGGAGTATATGCCAATGCAAAAGTGGCCAGTATTAGCGAGGCAGTTACGGTTTACACACCACCATTAAGTGGACAAAATGTATTAGATGCTGGGCCATTAAATATCAGTGTATTTCCTAATCCAAGTAGTGAATTAATTGTTATTCAAATAGGCAATTTGGTTCAAACCGATATGCACATTAGCTTAATAGATATGCAAGGAAAATTGATAGCAACTAAGCAAATTATTAAAGGAAGTACCTTAGCTTTTTTTGATACCCAAACCCTTTATGCAGGAACGTATTACGTAAGAATTAATGCAGAAAACAATGCAAATAGTATAAAATCTATTCCAATTACAATTGTAAAATAAAGTGCAGTAAGAGTTGGGTTGAATCTAATCTACCTCTTACCTAAACTCATACGAAACGCCATGCACTTGGGTAAGTAAGGTTTGTGGCGCGTCTAATACAATAGCAGATTGAGGTAAAACCGGACTCACAGGTGAGTTTTGTTTGAGGTAACTTTTCATAACCGAGTGAAGCGTATGCTCTGTATTTTTAGCGTCTTTTACATTGCGCATTCTGCAAAGCATATCGGCTGGGTCGCCATCTCGCTCGCAGGCACAAATGCTATATTCTTTGTTTAGGTCTAAGGGCTTACCCGCAACCTCTATGCTTTGAACACGCTTGCCCATTTCTTCAAATGCTTTAAAAGTAATTTTCATTCCTTTAAACTTAATTACCCATCCTCCAAAACGTTTAGAAGCTTCCTTAGCAAAAACATTGTTTAACTCTTTCTCTAACCAATTACTAATTTGTTGTCCGCTTACTTTACCAATGCGAACCGTACTATCTACAGGCAACATATCAAACAAATAGCCATTGGTTATAGGTATGTTTCCACTTGCATCTGGCGTAGTTCTAGGAGGGCAAAATCTAAAGCCATTGCTCAATACAATGTCTATGTCTTTCATCTGCCATTTTAAGGCATCTAAAACAAGTGTATCAATTGTATTTTCTACTACAAAATAGCGGTATAATGGCACCGTACTATAACCTATAGTGGTATAAATATCTTCTGCAAACGGTTTTTCATTTTGGGCAATAAGGGCCGATACTTCTTTGTCGGCTTTAAGTTTACTCGAATTAATCTCATCAAGTTGGTAGGTGCTATTAATTACCTTACCATTTAATACACTAAGTTCAAGCTTGCCTACAAACGAACCAAAAGCACCCGGTTCAACCACTTTGGCATATTTACATTCTATTGGCACCCTCACGCGTTCGTGGGTATCACCGCCTAAAATATAGTCTACGCCAGCACATTCTGGCGAGTTGGCCAAAGCAATTTGCTGCGATAAGCCTAAATGAGACAATACAATTACAAAAGCACATTGTTCATCGTTGCGCAATACATCTACATAGTGCGCAATATTTTCTTCGGGTTTGGTATAAATTATTCCTTTACTGTAATTAGGCGATTGTCTCAAAGGAACCAAAGGATCTGTGTAACCCAAGAAACCAATTTTTATACCAGCTACTTGCCAAATATGATAAGGGTGGAAGATGAGTTCCCCTTTTTTATCTTCGCCTAAATCGTGGTACATATTGGCGCAAACTTTTGGTGCATGCAAAGAGCCCAACAAAGTTTGCATGGCTTTTTTATAATAAATTACTTCCCAATTTCCTGGAAGGTATAAATCATAAGTTAATTCATTTAAAATAGGGGCAATGGCTTTACCTGTTGTTTTTACAGACAGTTCACTGCCTTGAAACATATCTCCCGTATCAATAAAAAAGGTATTGGGATTCTGTTTTCTTTGCTGCTTTATATAGGTTGCTAAATGCGCATATCCACCCGTTTTGCGAAACACGGCCTGGCCATTTTCCCAGAACAATTCATCGTGCGGATGCACCTGACAATGCACGTCGGTAGATTGCAAAATGGAAACTTTTTCTACTTTGTCTTTGGTAGGTTTTTTGGCTACATCCATTAACTCCTCTGTTGTTTCGGCCTGAACCAATTCACCTGCACCACCCAATAAACTGCCTCCTGCACCAATGATGCCTAGTTTTTTTAAGAAGCTTCTTCTGCTTTTTTCGGTTTGTTGATTTTCTTGATTCATGATGGAGTGTTTTAGTGTTTAAAAAGTGTAGTTTAAAACAAGGTTATACAATGACATATTTACTTTATTAATAACATTTCTATCGTTTTGATAGGTGTTACCCAAATTACCTTTGTAAACATACAAAAACTGACTCTCTAATCCTTGTAAAAAGCCACTAAATGTATATCTAATATCTAAGTTTCCTTGAAAGTAGGAAGGCATAGCATATTTGTTTAAGGCAACTTGTTGAATATCGGGAAGGTAATAATGGCCATAAGCCACTTCTATTTTTAGGCCTTGTTTAGGCATTAATTTATTGGCCACTAAATTCATGGCGTGTACATCACCATAGCCTTCATTTCTTTCTCTGGCCATAAAAGTAAAAAACGGATCACGTCCCCATTCGCGCGGCATAAGGTATCTTCCGTCTTTGGTTATTCTGTTGTAATTGGCAAATAGCTGCCAATTTTTTAGCTTTTCTAAACCCAATCTAAATCCAAAACTGCGGGCCATATTTCCTTTTTTTACATAACTCAAATTGGGGTCTGCATTGCCTCCATTTCCAACAGCATGTTGTTCTATGTATTGGGCGCCATAAAAAATTTGTTTGCTTGGGTTCAGCCCAATATGGCCGTTGAGTTGCGCAAATGAACTATTTAAAACTTGGTCTATGTGTTGGTTTAAAACTTGGATTTTGGCCTTAAACGGCAATTGAACAGTGGCACTTCCTAAAAAGATGGCATTGCTATGTATGTTTCCTGGGTATTTAGACTTGGTGCCATCTATGCCAACTCCTGGAGGAAATATAGACATAGACTCGCCAATGCCGTAATAATGAACAGTGCTGCGTGGGGAAATTCCAAAAATATACCCCGCTTCTAATTTTAAGTTTTTGAGTTCGTTAAACTCCAATAATGCTCCTTCAATTAAAGTGGGGCGCATGCGACCGTCTTGGGGATTTATAAATGGACTTCGTATATGTTGTTTACCAAATTTAATAAAAGATTCCTTGTAAGAATATTTAAGGTATAAATCTTCTAACCTATCCATATCTTTTTTATTGCTGGGATTGGTCATATCAAATTGGCCAATCTCATACCTACTTCCTATTCCGGTTGAAGCATCTGTTTGGGTAAAATCTGTAGAAAGTAAGTTATAAATAAAGAAGCCACTAATGCCTATTTGAAAACCTTTAAACTTGCCTGTTTCATACCCAATTCCCATTCCAAAAGCATTGGCATAAAAGTCTTTTAAATTTGCTTCGTTATCTGTAGCCATAAAATAGTAACGGGCATGGCCATAAAACTCACCGTTTCTAAAAAATGCCTGTAAAGTAGAGGTGTCCGACTTATCTCTACTGCGTTCTGTATGGTGCGTATAAGGTTGATTTACCTGAGAAAAACCTGCTAACGCTATACTTAAAAAAGATACTATAAGGGCTAATTTTTTCAAAACTAAAATCCTGCTTTAATGTATGTCCAACCTTGCTCTTGCTTTTCTACAATTTCGCCTATACCCATTTTTACAAAGAGCATGTCTTGCAAAATAGATTCTTTAGCAACCTTTCTTTCTTTTAGCGAGTTTTCGCAAACCACAAATAGAACGCCTTTTTCTTTTAAAGCATAAATTTCGTCTTTAAATTGGGTTTTGTCTGAACCTAAAAAATCAATCCCTGGTCCGTGGCAAACCACTTCTATGGCCACTGTTTCTCCCCAACCTTCTTTGAGGTTATTAAGTTGTTTAATTAAGCCTTTGTGCACGGCAACATCATTAGATGTTAACTGCATAATAATTTTATGTTTGGGTTTTTTGCCACCCTTTTTTTGAGCCAGAGCAGTATAACTGCTTGCTACTACTAGCAAAAGGCTCATTAAAAATACTTGTATGTTTTTCATATTAAGTAGTTTTTTTGTTTTTAAGTTCATTTCGTTTCTTTTTAATAGGTTCAAACGGACCATATTTATGTTGCTCTTCCGAAAATCCATCTGAAAATGGTCCAAATGGATGGTCTATAGGTTTTCCGGCTATATTGGGCCAGTCTTTACTTAAGTCTTTACTTGGGCGTTTTTGGGTATTTACAAAAGCTGCTACATCCCAAGCTTCTTCATCGCTTAATATGGGATTATTGTAGGAAGCGCCTAAAGGCATATTGGCTTTTACATAACCCGCAAACCTTGATAAGCGGTACAATCCAGCGCCAGAATTATAGCTATGTTCGCCCCATAAAGGCGGGAAAGCATAGGTGTTTTTATCGGCATTTAGCAAACCCTCGCCATTGGCTTGATGGCAACTTTCACATTTGGCTTTATAAACCAATTGGCCTTTTTCTGGACTTGCTGGGCGGTTTAAAAAGGGCACTTCAACTATTCCACTTCCTGCAGGCTTATCTCCTTTGTTTAGTCCTACTCCAAGCCATTTGATGTAAGCAACAATGGCCAACATTTCTTTACTATTCGTATCAAGCGATTGACCGTTTAAGCTTCGTTCAAAACAATCGTTTACACGTTTTGGAATGGTTTCTAATGCCCCAGAACGTTCCCTAAATTTGGGATAGGTACTGTAAACAGCTGCATAATTATTACCCCAAGCTTTGGTGCCTGCGTCTAAATGGCAATTTTGGCAATTCATTCCATTACTTATTTGTTTTACCGTTCCGTTAGGACCTAAATACAAAGCAGTGTTTTGAATAAGTTCTCTGCCGTATTTTATTTCATCGGCATTGGCTTCAGTGAGTAATAAGCTTTCATTGGGCGCTTGCCACAATTCATTTGTTGGCTTTGCGCTGCTTACCGCAGATGTTTCTCCGGCTGGGTTTTGGGGCGTATCTAAAACCGTTAAGGTAATAGTTACTAACAAGGCAAATACAAGGAAAATTTGAAAGAGACGCATAAATAGAAGTGAGTTAATTTTTTACAATTAATGAGGCAGCTTAGGCTTTAAATAGCTATAAAGCCAAGTTCCAAATAGGGCACTTATAATTACCACTAAGATAGGTCCGTAACCCGCTCCAAGCAGGGCATATAAAGGTCCAGGACAGGCGCCAGACAATGCCCAGCCCATACCAAATATGGTTCCGCCTATAATTTGGCCTTTGCTAAATTGTTTATCGGCAATTTCAATTTCTTCGCCGTTGAGTGCTTTTATCTTAAACTTTTTAATAATCCAAATAGAGAGCATACCCACAGCAATGGCTGAACCAATGATGCCATACATATGAAAACTTTGAAAGCGAAACATCTCTTGAATTCTAAACCAAGATACAGCTTCTGTTTTTGTGAGTACCGTTCCAAAAAGAACACCTACCAATAAGAATTTAATGTTTTTCATGTTAGGATAATTTTATAATTGGTAGATAAAAGGAGCAATAATGTGGGTCATTAATAAACCCCCAATAAAGAAGAAAATAACAGCTACTAAAGAGGGCCATTGCAAACTAGAAATACCCATAATGGCGTGGCCAGAAGTACAGCCACCTGCATACCTAGAACCAAATCCAATCATGGTGCCACCCAATACCATAATTAAAATTCCTTTTAAAGAGAATAAAGTATTCCAATTAAAAATATCTGCCGGAATAAGGCCTTCAAATGATTGAATACCCATGCCTTGTATATCGGTTATGGTGGCTTCAGATATCTTAACAGCTTCTCCGTTATTTAAGAGAACACCTCCTACAAATCCACCTAAAAAGATACCAGCTACAAAGAACATATTCCACATTTCCGACTTCCAATTATATTTTAAGAACTGAATATTAAAGGGAGCTACAGCCGCGCAAGTATGCCTTAACGAGGATGAAATACCTAGCATTTTATTTCCAATGATGAGTAAAATAGGAATCGAAATTCCGATAATAGGGCCGCTAACATACCAGGGCCAAGGTTCTTTTAATAAATCTAGCATATTAGTTTTTAAGTTTAAATGTTAAAATGGGTTTATAAACATGGTTTACCAAATCAGACGAAACGCAACCATTAATTAGTTTATTTAATCCGGTTCTTTGAAAGCTGCCAATGCAAATAATATCTATATTTTCTTTGGCTACATAATGCACAATGCCATCTTCAACGTGTTCGTCGTTGTATATACCCATCTCAACATTGTTTAATTGGTTGTTTTCAACAAATTCTTTCATGTTGTGTAGCACTTTTCCATCTGCCATAAAATCTTTAGGTGTATTAATGCGCAGTAGGTATAATTTAGCATGTAATGCCTTTTGTAAAGCCAATGCCATTTCTACATGAGGAATTTCTGGCGATTTAAAACTGCTGGCAATAACAATAGATTTTACTTCCATATCCGACCTATCACATTTTAAGGTCATAACCGGGGTTTCACTATGCATAGCAAGGTATTCGCCGTGGGTATGATTAAAAAGTTCTTGAGTTCCCGATACGGCATGCGTTCCTATAATGATTAAATCGATGCTGTATTTTTTAGCATGGTTTAATACCGTTTCATTTACATGTCCGAATATAAAATGTGCTTTGGCTAAAGGGGCATAAGTTGCCAACCAATTTGGCATTTTTTCTTGCGCCAATTTGAGCTTTTCTTTAGGAATACTGGTGTCAAAATCACCGTCTTCAAAAAGGCTTCCATCTTCTTTTAAAAGAATGTGTGATGGTAAATTGATTACATGTAGAAAATGGATTTCAGCATTTAAATAGGTAGCAATTTTTGCCGCCAAGCTGCTGCCATAAGCAGAAGTTTCGCTAAAATCTGTAGGAACTAGAATTTTATGCATGGTTTGTTTTTGTTGAAATTCAAGCTGATCGGATTGGTTCAGACCAGCTTGAATATTATTTTTAAAAAATTAGTAAGGCCAAGAAGAAATTCCGCCTGCTAGGTTATAGCAGGTTAAGCCCAATTTACTCATAGCTGCACAAGCTTGTCCGCTTCTGTTACCGCTTCTGCAATAAACCATATAGGTTTTATCTTTACTTAATTTGGCAATTTCTTGTCCAAATTCGTAGCTCATAATATCTATATTTTTTGCATTTTGGATGGCGCCCCCATCAAATTCGGCAGGGGTGCGAACATCTATCAATACTGCGTTTGCGGTGTTCTCTAAGGTATCTTTAAATGCTGCTGCACTTAAATCTTCGTATGAATTACCAAACATTCCTTGAAACATCGTATTACAATAAAGTAGATGGACAAACGTAATCTGTTACCTTAAATTTATTTGATTCTTTAATGGCTTTAAATCCACCATCTACATCAATTAAATTATCGTAACCTCTTGCCTTTAAAATAGAGGCAAAAATCATAGAGCGGTAACCACCGGCGCAATGCACATAATAGGTTTTATTTTTATCTACTTTAAGCATGCTTTCGTTGATATAATCTAAGGGTGCATTCAAGGCATTTTGGATATGCTCTGATTGGTATTCGCTATTTTTTCTAACATCTAAAATATGAATACTTGGATCAGCCACTTCTGCTGCTGCAAATTCTTCTACGCTCACAGTTTGGATACTATCAACCTCTTTACCTGCATTTTTCCAAGCATCAAAACCACCCTCTATATATCCTATGGCATGGTCGTAACCAACGCGAGCCAAACGGGTAACAATTTCCATTTCTCTACCCACTTCTGCTACTATTAAAAGCTCTTGCTTAATATCTGGAATAAGCGTGCCAACCCAAGGAGCAAATCCGCCATCTATGCCTATGTTTATTGAATTTGGAATGAAACCTTTGGCAAATTCTTGTGGCTTACGGGTATCCAAAATAAGGGCACCGGTTTCGTTGGCTGCTGCTTCAAAACCTTCTGGAGTTAAAGCATGTGTTCCTCTTGTTAAAACATCCTCAATGCTATCATATCCTTCAATGTTCATCATAACATTTTTAGGGAAATAAGCAGGAGGAGGCATAAGTCCGGTTATCACTTCTTTAATAAATTCATCTTTGGTCATGTTGGCTCTTAAAGCATAGTTATTTGCTTTTTGGTTGCCTAAAGTGTCGTAGGTTTCTTTGCTCATATTTTTACCACAAGCAGAACCAGCACCGTGAGCCGGATAAACAATTAAGTCGTCGTTTAAAGGCATAATTTTGTTACGTAATGAGTCGAACAAATATCCAGCAAGCATATCTTGGGTTAAATCTGCCACCACTTTTTGGGCTAAATCTGGGCGACCAACATCACCAATAAACAAAGTATCTCCAGTGAAAATAGCGGTTTGTTTTCCGTTTTCATCGGTTAATAAGTAGCAAGAACTTTCCATGGTATGTCCAGGAGTGTGCAACAATTTAAAAGTTACATTTCCTACTTTAAATTCTTGTCCGTCTGTAGCAACAATTGCGTCAAAACCCAATTTCATTCCAGTTGGGCCATACACAATTTGTGCACCTGTTTCTTTGGCTAAATCAATATGTCCCGAAACAAAATCAGCGTGAAAGTGAGTTTCAAAAACATATTTAATTTTAGCTCCGCTGGCAGCGGCACGTTCCATGTAAGGAGTTGTTTCGCGTAATGGATCTATTACAACTGCTTCTCCATTAGATTCGATGTAATAGGCACCTTGTGCCAAACATCCTGTGTAAATTTGTTCTATTTTCATGATATGAAATTTTTATTATTTTAATTATGATACAATATTCAGTCTTTATTTTTTATTTATGTGTTACATTTATTACATAGAAACTATAAAAATAGTTCTTTAATAATAATGTAAACACCCATTACCAAAACAAACCAGCCAAATCCTTTTTTAAGTTTGGCGCCATCAATTTTTAGAGACAGGTAATTTCCTAAGAAGATTCCGGCAATGGCAATGCTTGAAACGATAATTAATAAGCTCCAATTCATTTCAAAATGGCCTAAATCGCCAGTAAATCCAATAAGTGATTTGGCGGCAATAATAAGTAGCGAAGTTCCCACAGCTTCTTTCATAGGTAAGCCTGTAAATAGTACCAATGCAGGTATAATTAAAAAGCCACCTCCTGCACCAACTAAGCCAGTTAACATCCCTACCACAGCGCCTTCTAATAATATCATAGGGTAATTAAATTTTTGGTCGGCATTGTTTTTGGCTGAACCTACTTTTTGGTCTTTAATCATGCTTACAGAGGCAAATACCATAAGCACTGCAAAAAGTAGCATCATTAGAATACTTTTGGTAATAAGTAAACCACCAACCGAGAATAACTCAGTAGGGATAGCAGGCACCAATAATTTTCTGGTTAAAAAAACAGCGATAATAGAAGGTATCCCAAAAATGATAGCTGTTTTTACATTTACGAGTCCTTGTTTATATTTTGGATAGGCGCCAACTAAGGCGGTTGAACCAACAATAAACAAAGAATAAGCGGTAGCTTCAACGGCATTTACGCCCAATAAATAGACCAATACAGGTACCGTTAATATAGAGCCGCCTCCCCCAATTAAACCAAGTGAAATACCAATTAAAGCTGAAGCAAAATATCCAATAATTTCCATAAATACATTTATTAATTTTAAAACAAATGTACGGGGAGTAGATAGAAGGAAACGTTACAAATGTTACAGAGAATTTATTGCAGCCATTCTACCGCGTTTCTATGAAGCTTAACTTTTCCTTGCAATTCCATTTGTTTTAATAACCTCGAAATAACCACACGCGATGAATTTAAATCGTTGGCAATTTGTTCATGGGTGAGGGAAATCATCTTACTATTAAAAGCATTTTTCTGTTTTATGAGGTAATACGAAAGCCGGTCGTCCATCCCATGAAAGGCAACACTTTTAATAACATCTAATAATTCTCTGAACCTAGACCGGTATGTTTCTAATACAAAATAGTACCAAGATTTATTTTTAATCATCAGTTCATCCATCAGTTCAATGGGTATTAATATGGCCTCCGTATCTTCCACAACGGTGGCATCTAAATCACTTCTTTTATTTTTTTGAGCACAAACAAAACTGAGTGCACAGGCCTGACCAGGCTCTAAGTAATACATAAAGAATTCTTCCCCATCATCGCCTTCAGAAAGGAGTTTTACTCTACCTTTAGTTATGAGCATGGTGTATTTTAAAAACTCACCTTGTTGCATAATGGTGTCTCCTGCTTTAAATCGTTGCATACGACCATTGGCAGCAATAACTTCCTTTAAATCATTGTCGAATTGATCGTAGTAAGTGTCTAAATTTTGCCTAATTGATTCCATGAAATATTTGACAAATTAAACAAAATAAAGTTTATATCCACATTAAAAGAAAGATTGAAGAGCGGGAATACTTTTAAGTTTCATTAAGTCTCCTTGTTTTACAGGCTTCTCTAGGTAGGCAACTACCTGTTTATAATGTAGGCTTCGTTCTTTATCTTCTAGGTCTGAAGAGGAAGTAACCAAAGCAACCCATATTGTTGATTGATAGCTTGTCTCTTGTACCTTATCTAAAAATTGCCAGCCGTTTATTTCCGGCATATTTAAGTCGAGTAAAATTAGAATATTGCTATCTTTTTGATCGTTTTGGTTCAGCCAATCTAAGGCAGAGGCTGCATTTAAGAAGGTTTCGGGATGGGTGTGTAAACCGGCATTTACCACTTGTTTTTTGTTGAGCAGCAGAAACAATTTATCATCGTCTATAAGCAGTAAATTAGTTTTCATTGGTTTTGTTTTCAAAAACTTTAGACTGATATGCTTTGAGGGTAATATCTTTTATAATATCATCTAATTCGAGGGCAGATTTAGAGATGTGTTCAAGGATATCTTCTGTGCTTAAATCTTCCGAACTTTCTCCTAAACTAAGTAATTCTACCAAACCCATTAACCTAGCCAAAGGCGCTCTAACCACATGAGATTGTATCCAAGCTATATTTTTAAGTTCTTCATTTTGTTTTTGAATGGACTCATTCGATTTTATCAACTCTAAAGTTCGTTCCTTCACTTTAACTTCTAACATTTCATTATGCACTTTAAGCTGTGAAAGTAAATAAACATTGAGTAAGAGATTTTTAATTCTAAGTTCAACCTCGGTAAGGTTAAAAGGTTTCGTTAAAAAATCGCTGGCACCCATAGACAAAGCTTTTTTCTTGGTTTCTATTGTAGCATCGGCGGTTAATACAATAATGGGCATAAAACCGGTGAGTAAACCTGCACTTTTAAGCTGGTCCATCACGTCAAAACCAGATAGATAAGGCATCATAATATCGAGCAAAATCATTTCTGGTTTTTGGGTTTGAGCTATTTCTAAAACAGCTCTTGGGTCGTTGCTTGTAATGATATTGGTAAAACCCCTTATCGCTAATAAGTCTTCTAGTACTTCTATATTAGATTCTTGATCATCTACGATAAGAATTTTGGCGTTTAGTAAGTCTTCATTCATAATTATTTTTTGGGGTTGAACAATACAAACCTAGATTATTTTATAAATTTATCAATACTTTCTAAAAGTTCTTTTAAATCTATCGGTTTAGGGATAAATTTTTTAACTCCAATGGAGTTGAGGAATTTAATGTTATTGGCAGAAATATCTGCACTGATAACAATGATAGGAATATTTTTTGTTTTGGGATGTGCCAGTATACTTGCCGCTACATCATTACCGTGTACATCTGGCAAGTGTAAATCAAGTAAAACAAGTTTTGGTTGATAGCTAATGCATAAATCTACAGCGTTTTTTCCATACATATTGCTTATAAGTTTTAAACCTTTTCTTTTATTTAAAACTACTTGAGTTACCAAATCTATATTAGCCATATTGTCTTCAATATATAAAATGGTTCCCACACTATTAGCAGAGGTTTCATCTTCTAAAGGAATAATAGATTCTATGGCCGCTTTTTCTATAGTAGAGGTACAAATGGGCAAATCAATCCAAAAAGTACTACCCACACCCAACTCGCTATAAACGCCAACCTTACTTTGCATTAAATTTGCCAATTGTTTTACAACAGCTAAACCCAAACCAGTGCCTTCAACGCCGGTTCTTTCGGCGCCAATTCGTTCGAAAGGGGTAAATATTTTTTCTAAATTTTTACTATCAATACCAATCCCAGTATCTTTAATGTAAACGCGTACTTTTTTTGTGGTATTTTTTGGTGTAATTTTTTCGGATGCCACCCAAATTTGTCCCTTTTCTTTGTTGTATTTTACGGCATTATTCAATAGATTAATTAAAATTTGCTTTAATCTTTGCTTGTCGGCCTTAACATATATTTTGTCTATGGTGTCGCTTTCAACCTGTAAATGGATGTTTTTATCTGAGATAGCAGGGCTTAAAATTTCTGTTACTTCCTGAACCAAATCTGCTAATAAAACGGGTTCAATAGAGATACTTACTTTGCCACTTTCTATGCGCGAAATATCTAAAACTTCATTTATAAGATTAAGCAGGTGCTGACCACTTTTTAAGATATGTTTTACACTTTTTTCTTGCGAGGCAGAGAGTTGGCCCATTTCTAGTAATTGCGCAAAGCCCAAAATAGCATTCATTGGGGTTCTTAACTCATGGCTCATTCTAGAAAGGAACTCACTTTTAGACTTATTAGATTCTTCGGCTTCTACCCGGGCATAGAACAAGTCTATATTGCTTTTATGGAGTTCGGTGGTACGTTCCTTAATTTTCTTATCTAGGTTTTGGTTCAGGTCTAAAATTTCTTCTTCATATCTTTTTCTATCTGTAATATCAATGAGGGTGGCAGAAAGAAATTGAGGGATTTTTTGTTCGTTGCAAATTAATTTGGCGGTCATAAGGGTAGGGAAACTCCTTCCATCTCTTCTCACATGTTCAACCTCTGCCAAATCAAATCCACCGTCTGTTTTAATTCTTTCAAGCAGGGGTACAACGGTTTTCATTTGCTCCTCTGTATGAAAAATTGATAAGTGTTTGCCTATTAACTCATCTGGGGTATATCCATGCATGGCGGCAAAGGCATTATTTAAATAGCTAATATTTCCTTCTAGGTTGGTAATGGCAGCGCCATAATAGGCTTGATCCGAAATAATTCTGAATTTCCTTAACTCATCCAGTGCCAATTTCTTTTGGGTAATCTCCACATCAGAACCAAAATACCCTATGGGTTCGCCTTTTACATTTTTTTTGGGAGTACCATTAGTAGAAACCCAAATGAGGGTGCCATCTTTTTTAACAATAGGATTTTCAAAATCTACCAAAGTAATGCCTTTATTTAACAAAGATTGAGCAGTGTTCTTATAGGCTTCACGGTCTTCTTCTGGGTGTAAATCGTAAAAATATTTTCCAATTAATTCTTCTGGTTTATAACCAAATACAAGTTCAGAAAGCGCATTGATATAGGTATATTTCCCGTTTAAATCGGTTTCCCAAATAACAGCTTTTATATGTTCCGAAATTTGTTTGAACCGCGCTTCACTTGCTTCAAGTGCGTCATTAGTTTTTTTATTTTCTGTTATATCTCTCCAATTTGTAAGTATAATTGTTTCGTTTTCTAAAATGAAAAAGGAAAGCGATATGCTTGACCAAAAAAGTGTTCCATCTACTTTTTTATGTTGCCATTCAAAGTTTATTTTTTTATTTACTATGGCCTCACTTACAAGCTCTTTTGCGTATGCTTCAGACAGTTTCCCATTGCTTTGGTACAAGGGCGAAATTTCATGTGGTTTTTTTCCAATAATATCTGCTTTTGTGCCGCCTATCATTTGGGCTGCTGCTTCATTGCAGTCTACAAAAACCTCATTTTTTATGATAAGACAAGCGTCGGGCGAATGCTCAAAGATAGCTTTGTATTTTTCAAGTTCTTCACCATTGATATTTAGTTGATTGAAATTGTTATTTTTCATGGCCCTACTGTTTCAATTTGGTAAAGTTACATCTAAATATTTTTATTTTTTATAACTTTCTAGTAAAAAAAATTTTACTTTGGATATTTTGATTGTGTGCTGTTTTGATTGTGGTTTATTCATTTTAATGGTTGAATTTTTCAATATTTTTAAGCTATTTGAATTAAAAAAAAAGAGCTTGTCTTAAAAAGACAAGCCCTTTTTTTTTTTAAAATATGGATAAACTATTCTTTAATTAATTTTAAAATTTTGCTTTTTCCATCTATATTTAGTTGCATTAAATAAACGCCTGAAGCCAAACTTTGATTCGGTTCAAACAGGAGCTCACTTATACCATTTTGTATGGTTCTATTTTCTTGAAAAACAAGTTTGCCATGCATGTCTACTATATTCACTGTTACATTTGTTGCGTTTTCTGCATTGAAAGCAATATGTATTGCATTAATAAATGGATTAGGAAACACGGTAACCTCGTTATTAAATAAATTTTGGTTGCCAATGGTTAATACATTGGAATAGCTATATTTTCCGTCAAAATCTATCTGTTTTAGCCTGTAATACAACTGATTGGTTTGTGCCATTTCAAAGGCATTTTTGTCTATAAATTGATATTTATTAATGCTATGGCTATTGCCAATTCCTGAAACAAAACCAACAGATTCAAATAAAAGTTTATTGGTACTGCGTTCTATCATAAATCCTTTGTTGTTCTGTTCCCAACTTGTATTCCAATTTAATAAAACATTACCCTCAATATTTTGAATGGTAAATTGGTTCAAGCCAACTGGAAGTGGCATGCTAAGGTCTTCGTAACAACCAATGTAAGGCGTAGCCATATTTCTTAGGGTATCTCTTATATCACTTGGATAATTAGCTAAAGGTGTTGCAATAAAATCTAAATCGCCTAATGAAATACTGTTAAGTTCTAAGCTATTAAAAGCAATAAAACTAGGTAATTTGCTTTTCGAAGATGAATCTATTAAGGTAGCACTTTGATAGGCAGCTAGTGTACCAAAAATAGTGCCGCTAACACGAGCGAAATCGCTATTAAATGCAGAGGAGTAAAGCATATTACGATTTGCAGTATAAGTACTTACATTATTTAAATCTAAGGCTAAGTGTAAACCGCCTCCTGTACTACTGTTTGATCGTTCGTTTACAAATATATTATTAATTATTTGGTCTGTTCCTGCACTTGTTCTTTTAAATGCCATACTTGGCATAGTATCACTTGTGCTTACATTGCTTCCTTGTATTCTTACCGAATTATATATGATAGCTGCATTTCCAGTTTCTTTTATAATTCCAGCAAAAGTATGCGCATTGCTTATGCCTGAACCAATAGAATCTGTTCCCAATGAAATTTCATTGTTATGTATGGTAACATTACCAGTGATATGATGAATTCCTATTAAGTTGTTTTTAGCAGATGTGTTTGAATAAATAGCACTGATGCTGTTTTTGCTGATAATATTATTCGCTGTTCCTGTATTATTATGAATAATTCCACTAGCATTTGCTATGCTTGTGCTTGTGGTGGTTTGTAAGTTGTAAATTGTATTTTTATTTACAATCTTGGCGTTGCCGCTACTAGAGCCAAAATAAATTCCGGTAAGTGCTATGCCGGTGCCATAGGCTGTTTGGTTGCTAGAGTTGCTTCTTAAATTAAAGATTTGATTATTTTCTATAACCGCAGCAGTGCCTCCCAATGCAAAAATAGCTGCCAATATTCCAGTGTTAGTGGTAATATTAGCAAAGGTGTTGCCTTTTATTTGTTGATTAAATGTTTCGTTAGAGTTTCTGTTAATAATACCAAAAATAGAATTAGGCGTATTTTGAACAATGCTATTGGCTGTGGTTCTACTGCCAAATATATTATTTTCAAATATAAAATTACCAGTTGTTCCTGCATAATCTATACCTCTAAAACTTATTCCGCCGCCTGTTCCACCTATATTTATTCCGCCCATTTGATTATTACTAACAATGATGGAATCAAAA
>JAUYMZ010000156.1 GCA_030699355.1 Bacteroidota bacterium
CACTGTTTTGGTAATCCCATGTTTTCATGGTAACGCCAACTACTTCGTAGCCTTCTTCGGCTAACATTACGGCTGCCACGGTGCTATCTATACCACCGCTCATGGCCACTAAAATTCTTCCTTTTTTACTCATAATTCAAAACAATTAAGGGTAAATAGCCCTCATGATTGATGGGGCAAATGTAGGATTTTTTATGTAAAAAAAGGTTTAAATAGTTTTAAATCAAGCTATCCTTTATTCTTTCCAAAGAGAAGGAAATAGAATATAGGCTAAAGCAATAATGAGGATATTAAATACAAACAAGATGCCCGCATCTTTATAAATAAGACTTTCATCCAAACCATCCATTGCGCGTTTGGTGGCCTTCATAATAATGAGTAGTAAAGGTATAATAATGGGTAAACTTAAAACAGGCATCAACAAGTTACTATTGCCTGCTTTAGATGAAATGGCCGAAAGCATGGTAAAGGTGGCTGCAAACCCGGTGCACCCCAATATACTTATTACTATATACAGCCAAAGAGATTGTATGGGATTTCCAATAAGTAAGGTAAAGGTAGCTAAGCACAATATTGCTAAAAAAATATTTAAAACGGCGTTGTATAAAAATTTAGCCAATAGCAATTGTTGTGGCTGAACCAACATATGATAATAGAGATTTCTACCTTTACTTTCTCCAATAAAACTTTTAGCAATGGCATTGATAGAGATAAACAACATCACCACCCAAAATACGCCATTCCATGTGTTTTGGTTCAGACCCTTAACTGCTAAATACACTACAAAAACAGAGGATAGTACTTGGAGCAAAATGCCGTTGATAGCATATCGCTGACGCCATTCTAATACTAATTCTTTTTTTATAAGTTGCAATAAAGGGCCTTTCATATATGCAAAAGTAAGGCAAATTAATAAATCACAATCTTTTTAAATATTTTCTGAGATTGGTTTTCTATTTGTAATATGTAAATACCCTGCTTGAGTGCCTGAGTTTCTAATGTATATAATTCTGGTTTTTCAACTATTTTTTTGATTAAAACATGGCCTGATAAATCGCATAAACTTAGCTCTGATACTGAGTTTAAATTTTGCAAGTTTACAACTATATAATCCTTTGCTGGATTGGGATATACGCTAATGAGACTTTCTAAATTAATTTGATTTAAACCAGTAGCTTTTTGCTTCACTAAGGTAAGTGAATGTTCGTTTTCACTCCACTTTGAATAATGCCATAAATTGGATTTTATTTTCCATTTTACATACATGGTATCGCTTTCAAAATATCCATTTTCTGAAAACATTTCTATTAGTTTGTATATGGGTATTTGGATGTTTGTTTGGTTAATAGATTGATTGTACTTAGCCCAAAAGATAAATGGCCTTGCGTTAGAAATAAGGCTATCAAAATGCAATTCATAGGTAGCAAATGGTGCTGCGCTTTCCCAATTAAAATTAAGCTGAAGGCTATCTTCTAACTTATAATATAATACAAAACTATCGCTTGGGTTTGTAATTTTAAATGCTTCGAAGGGGTTTTTAAATACAATTCCCAATACTTGCTTGCCATTTTCTGCTTCAATAGAATCATTGCCAATAATGGCATAAACTGTCCAATTGATTAGCAAGGTGTCTTTTTGATTTAAATGAAATAAATTATGAATGGTATCTAAATGATGCTTATTAAAATTAAAAAGGGTGTCGGCCGACCATTTATTGGCAAAAAGTTCGTATCTATTTTTAATGCTGGTATCAGCTGAAGAAACAAATATCTTATAATACACTCCTTTACCTGCGGGTGACCAAGAAAAAACTAAATCGGAGTTTAAAATAGCGTTGCTTGAGTGGTAAGTAGAATCTTGAGGTTGGTAGATTTTGAATGTTTGAATTGCTTCCGGATTAAACTGACTTTCCATCCAATTAATTCTTATTTTTAACCAATCTTTCAGCGCTTCAACTTCGGCATTATATGAGCCCCTAGCGGCAGGGTTGGGCTGAATTAAAGAATCTAATGTTGGCCAAACTTGATAATTTAACTCTTGTGAAAGTTGTAATTTATGGGCTACACTATCAATAAAATTAGGCAAAGTTTTAATGTTTGAAAAAAGCAACGCATCCCACCTATTGATGATAGCATTCCTAAAATTGATATCTAAAAATAATCCTTGGTACCACCTATTTCCCTGCACCCACCAACCTTGAGGGTAGTCGTTAAAATAATAATTTACATTTCCAGCAGCAATATCATAATCCCAAACAGGACCCATAGTAAGTTTTTGCCCTTTGTTTTTATACATAAATACACTGCTAAAAAAATTGGCATCATTGTTTTTAAGGATTTCATTTAGCAGGTACCAATTAACAAAACTTGGCACATCAATTTTACTTTGATATCCTAAAAGAGAATCATCGAAGTTTACGGAAAAAATGCTTTTTTCTACTTCATTAATATAGTCTACAATGTACTTGCCTTGCTGCGGCTGAAGATTTTCTGGTTCTTTAACTAGAAATGGTACACCCTCACCAGAATAAAACCAATTCGGACCATCTAAACGAGCATCTGCTTCAATTAAATAAGCACCCGTTAAATTTTCACCAGTGGTATCCGTAACTTTCATTTTTTGAATATTTAGACGGTTTGCGTCTATTTCAATTTGCTCAGACAATAAATAATTTCCAATGTATTGATTGTTCAAAACAACATCTACAAATTGAGACCTTGGCGTATAATTCAGCCCAAATCTTTTACTCATTTCATAGGCAAGTTGATTTCTTATTAAACTTTTATCGGCATAATTCGCTAATAGCACCCAATCGCGGTGAGCTGGCATTCCAAGCAATGATTGCCTTGTATTTAGTTTTAATCTATATGGTTTTTTTTCATACAACCAAGTAGAATTGCCTCTACCCCTAATTTGCATCGGGATTTCAATTTTATTGCCGCCCGGGTTTTGATTGGAATATAGATGTAAGTCTGATTTTATATACTCTTCTTTTGAGGTTATTGAGTCGCCATATTCTGTTTGAATAACAAATAAGGGTAAGCCCGTTTTTACTACCTGCACCCTAACTTTGGTTCGAACCAAACCATTTTGGTATAAAACATATTCTTTGGGTGTTGAAAAATTTAAAGCACTAACCCCAGATTCTTGTTTAACACCTCCCACCAAAGTACTATCTGCTTCTTTTAAGCTAAAAGATAACTTTAAATTACTCACATCTGCATTTTCTGGAACTATAATAGATACAAGGGTATCTTTAAAGTTAAATCCATAAAAATTATTATCAAAATTGGAGTGGAGACTTTTAGAAATGAATATGTTTTCTAAACTTGATTTTTTATTAGTTCCCTGACAAATAACAATTAGTGGCAAAAAAAACAAGGGTAAGAGGAGTGATTTTTTAGTCAGGTTTGTAAACATGGCGCAATTTAATTGATAATTTATTTTGAAAGTAATAAACCATTTCTAAAACTATTAACATTAAGGAAATATTATGGTTTTGACCCATCTAAAAAATAAATTTCACCTTTTCTTTTACCCTTGCAATTTTATTCTAATTTTGTTGGTCTGAACCAAAACAAAATGAAAAAAATACTAATAGCCAATAGAGGCGAAATTGCCTTACGCGTGATGCGCACAGCCAAAGAGATGGGCATAAAAACAGTGACAGTTTTTAGTGAAGCAGATAGAAAAGCATTGCATGTAAGGTATGCCGATGAGGCCGTTTGTATTGGCCCGCCGCCAAGTAACCAAAGTTATTTATTGGGCGATAAAATTATTGAAGTGGCTAAAATAACAGGTGCTGATGCCATTCATCCCGGTTATGGCTTTTTAAGTGAAAACGCACATTTTGCTCGTAAAGTTAAAGAGGCAGGACTTATTTTTGTTGGTCCTTCTGCCGAGAGCATGGAAATAATGGGAAGTAAAATTGGAGCTAAACAAGCTGTTAGTAAATTTAATGTTCCATTGGTGCCAGGTACTCAAGAAGCTTTAAGAGATGTTGTGGAGGCAAAGAATATTGCCAATAATATTGGCTATCCTGTTTTAGTTAAAGCTTCAGCAGGTGGTGGCGGAAAAGGGATGCGCATTGTAAATTCTGCCGACGAATTTGAAGAGGCTATCAGAATGGCTCAATCAGAAGCCTTGGCATCTTTTGGAGACGATGCAGTTTTCATTGAAAAATTTGTGGGTTCACCCAAACATATAGAAATACAAATTTTAGGCGACCAACATGGAAATGTTGTTTATTTGTTCGAAAGAGAATGTAGTATTCAGCGTAGGCACCAAAAATTAGTGGAAGAAGCGCCAAGCAGTTGCTTAACCGAAGAAGTGCGCAAAAAAATGGGTGAAGCAGCTGTAAACGTAGCCAAAGCTTCTAATTACTTTGGAGCAGGTACAGTTGAATTTCTGGTAGATGATGCTCTAAATTTCTACTTTTTAGAAATGAATACTCGTTTACAAGTTGAGCATCCAGTAACCGAGCAAATAGTTGGCTTAGATTTGGTTAAAGAGCAAATTAGAATTGCC